>NZ_JAGDXD010000020.1 GCF_023256255.1 Caldivirga sp.
TCCCGAGGGTAGGTTGGCCACGTGTTACTGAGCCGTGCGCCGCACCCCAGCGGGTCCCTGGGGCGCTTGACTCGCATGGCTAAGCCCCACCCCGATAGCGGTCGGGTCCGGCAGGATCAACCGGTTTCAGGATGCGGCCGCAAGGCCGCTCCTGGGGGGTTGGGATTTGTTCGTGGCTTCTTTCCTTTTTCCTGGTGGCTTGGGTTGGATCACCCCTCAGATTCGCCCCGGGTTTTCCCCGGTGGTGTTTCTGGGGGGCTCATGAATTTATTGAGCGTGCAGTAGGTTCTTCGAAGGACCCTTATTTAAGCTTTATCCCTTGATTCTGGTTAAGGGGGGCTGTGGGTGTGGTAGTGTTTATATTGGGTGCTGGGTATTAAACTTTATGGGCGTTAGGATGGTTGATGTTTCAGCTAAGGAGCCTGTCTATAGGGAGGCTTGGGTTGAGGGTTTAATTAGGCTTAAGCGTGATTTAGCTAAGGCGATTGGGGATTCTTGGTTCATTGGCTTAGGTAACCTAGCCTCATCAGTCTCCGTTGCGGCTGTGGTTGCGGTTAAGAGGGCTTGGGAATTCATACCGCTACTTCACCCAATACCCATAACTAATGTTGAGGTTGAGTTAACCCACGGTGATGATTACGTTGGGTTGAAGGTTGGGGCTAAGACTATTGCCCAGACTGGGGTTGAGATGGATGCCTTATTCGGGGCCTTAACGGGCCTTGTGACTGCCTGGAACGTTATTAAGGCTAGGCACTGCGTCTGTGGACCTAACGGTGACTGTAGGATTATTGAAGAGGGTGAAGGGGGTGACGTATCCTTCAGTGGAGTGGGGGAGATAAGGGGTATTGAGGGGTTGAGGGTTATTAGGAAGATTAAGGGTGAGACTGGTAATGGCGTTAACGCTGGCTTACCCAGCATTAGGAACGCCCCACCTGTGGTGACGCTCTTCGATGCATCTAATGAACCCACGTATAGTGGGGAGGCCGTGGCAAGCGGCTTCATTAAACTTAAGCCAAGCACAGTGGAGTTAATTAGGAGTGGGAGTGTGGAGAAGGGGGATGTGTTGTCAACTGCTCAATTAGCAGCAGTCTCAATGGCTAAGAGGGCTTGGGAACTCCTACCCCTCATTCACCAGAATTACTTAACCCACGTGGCTGTTGGAACTGAGGTTAAGGATGAGGGTGTGTACGTTAGGGTGACCACTAGGAATGTTTCAAGGACTGGTTCAGCCATGGAGGCCCTTATGGCCACTGGAGCCGCCTTACTGACTGTGTGGGATATGGTTAAGAGGTATGAGAAGGATGAGAACGGCCAATACCCTAACACTGAGGTGAGCTTTATTAGGCTTGAGAAGGCTGTTAAGACGCCAATACAGTAGAGTTATATTGCGTAGTAGGTTTGTTGTGTTGAAGATGCCTTAGCCTGCTGCGCGCCCTGTTGCCTAGCTGCCTCAACAGCGTCCTTAACCTTAACGTAATCCTTACCAACCACAGTTACCTTAACAACGTCATTAAGCACCTTTAATTCACTACTGAGGTCAACCACGTACTCCCTACTCAATAATACACCCTCGTAGACGTTAATAACCATCACTTGACCAACCACCTTTAGGGAGCCATACTCGTACTGAACCATGACTGTTGAATGCTCCTCTGAGCCGTCATTTGAACTCCCTAGGTAAAGAGTCTCAATTACCTTAACTTTACCATCACTCATTGGTAACTGCCCAGAAACATGAATAACAGGCTTATCATCAATGTAATTAACCTCAACATTAACACCCCTCTTCAAATACTTAGCAACTTCATTACTTACAATACTCCTAATGTTCTCCATGGACTCAATCCTCTTGGCGAACAAGGGCACGCCGCTAAGCATAATTATTACGCAAACTGGGGCTTAAAACATTTACTACGGTTGAAAAGTACCTCAACCGGAACCTCATAAGTTAAATAGGCAGTGTTGATTGAGGTTCAGTGGGCTTAATGGCAAGTAGGACGGTGAAGGTCTCCGTGGGCCTAACCTACGTTGGATCCATTGCGGCAGGAGCCTTCTCAACAGGTGTTGAGGTTGTACACTTCTTCACGTACTTCGGCTCATTAGGCATCTTCAGTGTGCTCTTAGCCGCATTACTCTTCACGCTGCTCCCAGTGGTAGGTTTAGAGTACGCTAGGTTAACTGGGTTCTATGATTACGGGAGGTTCGTTAAGTCATTAATAGGTAAGGGGCCCTTCATAGCCTTTGAGGTTGTGTACGTGGCCTTAGTAATGCTATTCATAAGTGCAGTTATGGCTGCTGGCGGGCAACTGCTTCAATCAATATTAGGCATTAACCAGTATTACGGTCTAGCCGTAATGTACGCTATATCAATCGTAGTGATAACACTCGGTAGGAGGACTGTCCTTGGGGCTGAGGCTTCCTTAACAATGATCAAGGTTTCAATAATAACATTAGCCACAGTAACCATAGTAACCTTATCGTGGAGTAGGGTAACTTACTCTATACTGCACGTAATTGATTCATCTGGTTGGCTTAACAACCCACTAGGCTTCCTGGAGTCGCCCATACTCTACGTAAGCTATAATCTAGTTGGCTTACCGGCAATGGCCAGTGTTGCCCAGGATTTAAGGAGCAGGAGGGATGTTGTTGAAGCGTCCCTGATTGGTGGATTAACGTTAAGCTCCATGATTGCCCTAGAGTACTTAGCCACAATAGGCTACTACGACTTAGCCACTAATCCAAGTTACCGGTTCGCCGACTTACCGCTGTACTACGCATTACTATACTCCAAGGCGCCCTACGGGTTAGTCATACTATACGTGGTTTTCCTCTACATAGCCCTCTTAACGGCCTTGGTGGGTAACGTGAATTCAATAACGTATAGGGCTGAGGTAGCGTTAAGGAGGAGGAGCGTGAGGCCAATTGTCACAGTCATAATGTTAACCATGGCTGCAGTGATAGCCACCAGTGGGCTCTACTACATAGTGGCTATTGGTTACACTTACTTATCCTACGCCTTCCTAGCGTTATTCACAATACCCTTAGCCTCCGTGGGTGTTTACAGGGTCTTCATTAGGCGTTCAAGAACCGTGGAGGGTAGGTACAGTGGCTAATTATTATTCTCATTAACCATGCTCCTCAAAGCCTTAGCCAACTCCTCCCCAAGCTGATGAGCGTTAGGCTTCATTGAGGCGTAGACTTTAACAGCCTCCTCCTCAAGCCTCCTCCTCACTGAACTGGGCAGCTCCTTCCCTGAGCCAATAAGTGAAAGCATTGACTCCATCCTACTCCTGAAGCCTGGGTCTATTAGGGTTGGGGCGTATTTAGATAATGATGTAATCAACGCCTTACCAAGCGGCGTCGGTACACATTGCCCCTTAATTATCTTAAAGTACCTCCTCTTAACATTAGTATGTATGTGATCCTGCATGGTAGCGTCAGTACCTATACCGTACTTCCTCATTAACCTAAGCAACTCCGACTCACTCAAGTATGGGGGAGGTGTGGTTTTCCTCTTAACAATCTTAGAATCCTTAACGGTAACCTGCATACCAACCCTTAAGGCGGTTAACGGCAGTGGATTAGCCTTAGGCTTCTCAAAGGGGTAAATCACGAAGTAGCCATCGTTAATTATCCTGAGTCCTGAAGCCTCAAATAACACTCCACCAGCGTCAACAACAAGCCTCTGCTCCTCAACTAATGCTGGGGGGCTTAGGGTTGCTAGGAAGTGCCTAACCACTAGGTCGTATATGATCCAGTACTTGAAGTCCCTGAACCTGGCCATTAGCTCAGCCTTATCAGCAGCCTTAACTGGGTGTATTGGTGGATGGGCGTTATCATTGTCCTTACCTGCAGTGGGCCTTAATTCACCAGCCATCAACTGCCTTGCGTATTGACCGTAGGTTGACGTTGATGATAGGTTCCTTAAGATACCCCTTAAATCCAGGGTAGGTGGGTAGACGTTAGTCTCGGTTCTAGGGTAGGATATGTAACCCTGCCTGTAAAGCTCCTCAGCAATATCCAGGGTTTGCTTACTCCTAATGTTCAGGAACCTACTGGACCTCCTCTCAAGCTCAATAGTGTCAAGGGGCTTAGGGGGATTAACGTGAACCCTCTTAGCCTCAACATCCTTAACAACAGCCTTACCTGCCTTAACCCTACTTAATGCTTCCTGAGCCTCCTTAAGGCCCTTGAACTTATCAATGGATTCAAGCTCAATTAATTCACCGTTGACTTCAATTGTTAGTTTAATCTTGTAGTAAATCTCAGGCTTAAAGTTCTCCCTCTCCAGGGCTCTTTGAACAACAAGATTAAGCACTGGTGTTTGACAGGGACCATAGCTTAAGAACTCCCCCCTATTTAACGGTGCCTTACTTGACTTGGCGCTTAGGGTTAATAACCGAGTGAAGGTTGCACCATACTTAAGGTCAAGCACCATCCTGGTGAAGACCTTCTTAGCTAGGTTCACGTTAAGCGTCGTTAACCTGCTGAAGGCCCTCCTAATATCATCCCTGGTTACCGCTGAGAATAAGGCCCTCCTAAACCTTAACGTGCTTTTCCTAAGCCTAGCCACAAGCATTACCTCGTATGCTATGGCCTCACCCTCAACATCTGAGTCAAGGGCAAGTATAACCTCCTTAGCCTGCTTCGATAATTCAATTAAAGCCATTACATACGGCCTATCCCACCCTCTAATCACCATGACTGGTTCAAGGTCAAGGAGCTTACCAGGCTCCACGCTGTTCCAATTATTGTAGGAGTGCTCAAAGTCGAAGTCAAGAATGTGCCCCCTTAAGCCCATGGATGCCCAATACTCCCCATTAACCTTAAAGAAGTAGACTGGTACACTACCCACCCTCCTTAACGTGTACCCACCCTCAGCTAAGTATTGGGCTATTGCCTTGGCAACACTATTCTTTTCAGCTACAATTAGCTTATCCATTCAGCAGTATCTGGGCGAAACATTTAATAAATCCTTCACTAAATTTAGGTTGATTGAAATGTCCAGTGAGAAGAAGCCTGATGAGAAGAAGCAGACGCCTCAAGTACCACCTCCACCCATATTGACGCCTCAACCAATCACTCAAGGTCAACAGGCCCAACAAGGTGAGCAGGTTAACCCAATTGCCAAGCCACCTACCCAGCAGGTTCCACCGCTACCGCAGATGCCTCCACAGTACCCGCCATTGCCTACTCAACAACCCCAGAGGCCAATGATGCCGCCTACTCAAGCGCCATACCCCTCACCTTCACCACCACCATATCAGCGGGTTCCCCAGCAGGCACCGGTTCAATACCCACCACAGCCTAACCAGTATCCTCAGTATCCACCCGCCTTACCCCCAATGATGCAACAGTACCCTCCTCAACCCCCACCACAGCAGTTCATTAGGCCTGAGGAGCAGCTTTCAGTTAGTGGTGATGTGCATAGAGCCTTCAGGTACGCGATGATAATTGGTGTGCCGTTAGCCATAGGTGGCATTGTGGTTGCCTTACTTGCATCACTGGCTATTAGCATACCTGCTTACGTTTACCTAGTCATGGGGGTTTCAGTAGTGTTACTGTCCATTGCCTTAATAATAACTAGTTATTCTTGGTTTAGGTCCCTTAGGATACTTGAGGGTGAGATAGGTAGGATAAATCAACGCTTATCCAACCTGCAGCAAGCTAGGGCACCACCCATGCAGACTCAACCTATGATTCCTCTTCCACCGCAAATGCAACAGAGGTACCCAATGCCACCTCTCCCACCACCCTACATGCAACAGCAGCCTCAGGGTACTTCAGAAGCATCCAATAGTAATGACTACACCCAGTGACCACATCAGCATGAAACCTTGGTTAAACACTATGATTCCTGCATTGGATCAGCAGTGATAGATAGCAAGTAACCTACCACCTTAGGGTCTATTTAATATTAATGACTTCCCTCTGCGCATTCTAAGTATTAACAATTGAAGACTCGGTTAAAGACAAAAGAAGCAGAAAGGAGTTAGTAAAGTTTTTAGATGCCTCCTTAATTATCGGATCTGTGAATTCTAGGCTATCATCTATTATTGAATGCCTCTTTAATGTCGTTAACACGTCATGAAGCACCCTATCACTTACCTGTGAGCCTTCATAACCCTCAAGAGTCCTCTTTAGTAAGCCCCATTCCCTGATTCCAGAGGCTAATAGCTTGAGTATTACTCTATATCTCCTACTAGCTCTAAGACTTAGGAAGTTCTCGAGTTCCTGTTTAGCCATATCCACGGCATCGTTTATGATTGTTCCCAGGTCCCCGCTGCCAATGCTCCTTGAATACCCATAGTATGTTAACCAGCCAATAATACCATCTAACCTACCTACCACATTCTCGAGCTCATCTTCATCAACGGAATTCTAAAGACCTCTTGTGGCTTAACCTCTGAGTGGTAACCTTGGCATAAGCCCTACCAAACAGTGGTAACCTTGGATTACCAAGTATTAAACTTAATGCACCCATTTCAGAGCCAGATAGTATGAATCTAGGTTATCTAGGAAGTCGTAAGCATGCGCTATTGCGTCCCAAACCTCAATACCCAAGGGTCCACCAAGTCTTTGGGCCTCATCAATTGCAATAATAAGTCTAACTCCAGCATCATGAGAGGCTCTATCAAGTTCCCTAAACAGCTCGGTGAGCAGTGGCCTATTCTTACCCCAACTAAGTGAAATCTCTAAGCCCGAAATTCCAACACCCCTAATGTTACTTAGCGCCTTCATGACACTGTTAATTAATGCTTTAGAGGGTAGGTACCTTCTGGTGAAACTATTTAAGGATCTCGATAAGATGCTATATAGGCCTCTCCTGGACCTAACAAACTCCCTAACATCAATGAACATGTATGGGACACATAATTCGTTAAGCGATGTTAGTACTTAAGGATGTTTTACCAGTTCTCCTTAAACCCTTAACTACTATGAGCCTGGTCAATGGATCATTAATTAAGTAGGATAACCTGTTAAACTCCTTCTCAAAATTAAATAAATCCACTTTACGGGTCTTAGGCTTTGGGTCAAAAAGCATACTTCCACACCGAAAGTTACTTCCACGGTGGAAGTATAAAAACTCAACTAGCTTGGTTAATCCCAGGTTTAAACTACAATGGTATGGCATTACCTTAAAATAAATCTAGGTACCATTAAATCCCATCATATGCTTATATACCTTAACGCTAGTAATCCTCATCATGTATAGTGGTTCATAACCGGTATAATTGCCTTTAACTATAGCTACATAGCCATAGTGTACTGGATATTGTAGTGGTATTGGGTATGTCCAATTCACTGGTGTTATTATTCACTTAGTCTTGGGGTTTGATTAAAGTTAAACGCTACCAGTAGTCCATTTAGGTTTGAGTTGGCCACTATTGGGGTTAGGTAGGGTAGGTGCTAATTATAGTCTATGAAGGCCAGTAATGTGTATCCTGAAATGCTCTGACCTCCTCTCCACCCTGTAGGGGTGGTTCATTTGGTTCCTGTCCTTGCTCGTGGTGTCATTGAGTGAGTGGTCTGTAGTTTGGCTTGGAGTATCTCTTCTTCAAGCCTAGCCTCACGGTTGCCTTGAGCCTATACGTTGATGTAGGAGCGCCCATTTTATTGGTATTTCGTCTCTGTTTGCCTTGAGTCCGCATTTTGGGCATTGCATTACCCTGCCTGGTAATTGCGTCAATTCGTTACCACAAACTGGGCATTTTGTGCTTGGCAATCTTTTGAACTCGTAAGGTACACCGTACCAGGCTAGTTGATTAGTTAAGAGATATATGAATCTCCTCAGGTAGAGCATATAGGCCTTAGCCAATCCGTTGGGTAGCTTCTCCTCCATTAACTCGCGCCTAGACTCTTCAAGCACATCATCAATAATAACCATGGCTCCGTATTTCAAAGCCTTCTGAGCCAGTTTATGGACCAGCTTTTGAGTATAATCCCTCAGGTAGGCATATAGCCTACACCTAGTGGCCTTAATCTCCCTCCATAGCTTTCTACCGTATGGTGTCTTATGAAAGCCAAGCCTCCTTAAGGTGCCGTATTTATGCTCAAGCATAGTCACGTGGTTGTAGAGCGTTTCAATGTAACCTAGGTTAGGCCTCTCCCTACCCATTGAGCTTATTTTGCCATCTACTAGAGCCCAAGCTATGCCGTGCCTCCACGAGTTAACGTCAATAACCAACCTATAGTTGCTCGGCTTAATTGGCTCAACTTCACGCTCGAAAGTTATGGCTATGTATAGATGCCCATCATCAACCCAGGCCCTAGCCAACTTAGGCTTGCCACTCTCATTAAGCCTATCACGGATATACCCAACCTCACTGGGGGTGAGGCTGATAATAATGGCTCTCCTCTTAATAACCCACCTAAGCCTCAGAATGTTTTCAGTTAAATCAATAAATACGCCTTGACCCATATCACGTTCATTAGTGAGCCTCACGCCGACATTGAATATTGCATGGACTTTAGCCAGCCATTTTTTAGCATTGATAAGTCTTAACTCATTCTTAAAGTAATCGAATTCATATGCAAACCTTGAGTCTATGTCTATTGACCATATCTCGAATCCCCTAGCCCACAAATTACCTAAAGCATCAGCTCTATTAAGCACCCTAACCAACGCACCACGCTCCTCAGTGGTGAATATCCTTAATGGTCTCTTGATTAGCAGTGTTCTATGGGATTTCGTCATCTGGAACCACCACAATCACAATAACCCTCCTACCAACCAACTCCTTCAACACTGGCTTATTCCCAACCCATATCTTGAAGTACTCGTAGCCGTGCCTCCTCTGGTCAAGCATCACGGTACCAAAGACCGCATACACCCTAGCCACAATAGAGGTCAGCTAAACTCTTATTTGAATTTTTTGCTAATAAAAAGTTTATAAATTAGCAAACCATTACCCCTAGTGAGCCAGCGGTGGGAGTGTATGCCGTGAACCCGCTGGTGCCCAGCCCCGTGGGCACGTGATAAGATGACACCCCGAGGATGGGGGCAATGCCCGACGAAGGCAGAAGGGTGAAGAGAGTCACAGGGATGCGGGGAAACGGGGCATATTCTACCGTTCTCATCAACTATAACCTCACCGTCGGCTGAAATAACCATGGGCCTAGGTCCATTAGGGCCTTGAGGCTGTTGAACCAGCACTGAATAATTAGGTAAGATACTTAGTGGAACCTTACTTGTAAGGGAAAACTTGCTTACTAAGTCACCTGCAATAAAACCACCGACTGCACCAAGGCCCAGTGCCCCAGTAGTTTTATGACATCCCTCCTATCCATTACATGGTTATTATTTAAAATCTAAAAACTCTTCTTCGTGTTAATCCGCAACACAGGTGAGGAGCCTTACCCTTGAGCAAGTAGGAGTCAGCTCTGGCGATCGGTTTATAACCCCCTTCTTCAATTAGGCTTAATAGTGAATACAGTGCCTGATAATTCGTTTAAGGATAATGAACCCATTAACACTCTACTGCTATTACCCGTTAAGGCATTTGATGCCTTAGTAACTTACCCTGTGAGGCTAAGTATAGTGAACGCGTTGATAAATGGGCCATTAACGGTCACCGACGTCTCAAGTAGGTTGAGGTTAGCTAAGGGTATAGTGCATAGGCACTTGAAGGTTCTTGAGAAACTCGGTTGGGTTACTGTGGTCAGTGACGAGGTACTTAGGATACTTAACCTGCCTAAGGAGGCCAACAGGGTTTATTACATGTTATCCTCACTAATATACTTCGGCTATAGTGTTGTTGTTAACGGATGCGAGGTTCAACTTAAGATTGACGGTAAGTACGCTGCCTTCATAGACTCAAGGAAGGGTGTTCTCATTGTTAAAACCCCCACGGCCACCTATGGTTGTGTTAAGTCCTGTGGGAACAGTAGTGAGTGCTTTAACTGGGCGTTGAGGGTTTCAAGGAAGTTTAAGGTTCAGATTGAGGCGCCAAGCAGTAGTGTTGATGATGCTTTGGTTCAATTATTCCACGGCATACTGATTAAGGGGTTCACATCACCGAAGGCTAAGTTACCTCTAATAAAAATAATTGACTTGAAGATTGACAACATGTATAGGCAGTGGTTAGGTAACCCCATTAAGGTTAATAGCATTAATCACCGTAACGGTGGGCAGTGAGCTACTGCTCCTTATCCTTCCTCCTAATCTCAACAACATCACCTAAAGTCACCTCACTACCCCCTGATTCACCAAACTCCATCTCAGCCTCCTCCCTCTCAACAAGTAGCTTTACCCCAAGGACCTTCTCCATTCTCCTAGCTAGGTTGATGTCTGGGATGAGCTTACCATCCTCAATATTCCTAAGCGTACTCTCCTTTATACCAAGCATGCTTGCTAAAACATCCCTACTCATCCCTAGCCTACTCCTCGCGTCCTTAATCACTTCACCATAATTATCAATTACTTCAAGCCTCTCCGCCTGATTAACATTAACCTCACTACGCCTCTTAACTTGCCTAACTGGGGTTATGTACCTCTGCCTAGGTTTAATCGTAGCCTGGCCACTTGGGGTTTGCTGAATAACGCCTGAAACCACCCTAACACCCTTAACGTTCGCGTAGCGGGAGGCGCAGCGTTGACATAGTGTTAGGACCGCCCCATCTATTTCAACAACTATGGGTTCACCGTTTATTTCCCTCCCGCATATGTCACACGTAACTACCATATTCTTAATAACGTAACGCAGTATATTAATCTTTTGCCGCAAATGTAGGATATTAGTTCATTGAATTAAGTCATGGTGAGCAGCACTCAACTTTAAATTCATCACCCGCATCCTCTTAACCATGATGCAGAATAAGCCTGAGTTAAGTAAACTAATGAATAAGGTAAGCGAATTAAGGGAATTCATCATTAACTTATACAAGGGCTTCATACCAATAAGGGCGCTTGCCCCTGAGAATGGGGGTGATGGGGAGTGGGATAGGGCACAGTACTTGATTAGTGTCGTTAGGCAGTACTTCGATAATATTAAGGTTATTGAGGCGCCTGACCCCAGGGTGAGTAAGGGTTCAAGACCTAACATAGTGGCTACTATTAATGGAATTGATGAGTCCAGGACATTCTGGGTGATAGCGCATATGGATACTGTACCTGAGGGTGATAGGGGAATGTGGAGTGTTGAGCCTTATGAGGTAACCGTTAAGGGTGACTTAGTGTATGGTAGGGGTGTTGAGGATAATGGTCAAGGCATAGTCATGGGCATAGCCATAGGTAAGCTTCTAAGGGACCTGGGGGTTAAGCCACCGTTCAACTATGGCCTAATACTAGCTAGTGATGAGGAGGTTGGCAGTAAGTATGGGATAAGGTATCTAATAGGTACCGAGAGGGGGTTGTTTAAGGAGGGGGATCTTATACTTGTGCCGGATGCAGGTAATGATGATGGATCCATGATTGAGGTTGCTGAGAAGGCAATACTATGGCTTAAGGTCACGGTTATCGGTAAGCAGGGTCACGCAAGCATGCCTAAATCAGCCTTAAACGCGCATAGGCTAGGCATGATGCTTGCACTTAGGCTTGACGAAACGTTGCATGGTAGCTATGGTGCCGAGGATCCATTATTCGCTCCGCCTGAATCAACATTTGAGCCAACTAAGGTTGAGAGGAATGTAGATAACGTAAACACTATACCGGGCAAGCACGTATTCTACATGGACTGTAGGGTACTGCCTAAGTATAGCCTTGATGAGGTGTTAACCACAGTAAATAAGGTTGCGGAAGACTTCTGCAGAGAGCATGGATGCAGGTCGGTGGTTGAGGTTGTTAATAGGGATGACCCAGCACCCCCAACGGACCCAAATAGTGAGGTTGTTCAGAGGTTGGCTAAGGCGATTAAGGTTGTTAAGGGTATTGATGCTAAGTACATGGGTATTGGGGGTGGTACATACGCCAAGTACATTAGGATGATGAATATACCTGTTGCAGTCTGGATGACATCTAAGGGCACTGGTCATTCACCTGATGAGCACGTTAACGTGAATGACATATTAAGTGACATTAAGGTAGTTTTAGCATCAATGATGACTTAATCAACTCCTACTTAACCTTAATTATGGGTAACTTCCCATTCCTTAAATCATTTATTAATTGAACCAATTCCTCAACAGCAGCATTAAGTATTGCCTCACCCTTATCCCTACTGGCCCTAGATGGGTAACCTTGAACGGCCTTAGTGTACTCCATTGCGTAAACATCCTTACCATAAATCCTAAACCTAGCCTCAACCCACTCATCCGCTGAACCATCCCTAGGAATCAACTTAACAAGGTTAGGGTATGCAGCCCAGACTTCGCTTGTTTCATCCTCCGCAGCGTGTCCTTCAGGTGTTTCTAGGACCTTTCTCCTAGTCTCCTTAGCTAAGTCAATCCACCAATTAATCACTATGATTACTAGGTTAGTTTCCTTAACTACATCCTTAGCAGCCATGCTTAAGGCATCAGTATTACCACCATGACCATTAACGACAATCAAATACTTCACCTCATTTCTGGCCACCTCCCTGAAAATATCCTTATACAGCCTATAAAGCGTCTCATTGCTTACAGATATTGTTCCGGGGAACTTATCAAGAACATACGTATTACCGTACCAGACAGTGGGTAGTAGAAGTACATTAGTTTTCTCTGCAGCCTTTTCAGCTATGTAGGTTGCCATTAATGCATCCGTACCGAGGGGTAAGTGGGGGCCATGGGCTTCAACAATGCCTGTAGGCAGTATAGCTACTGACTTATCAGTCTCCTTGAAGATGGGCCAAGTTAATTCCCACCAACGCATTATTAAGTCACGCACGTGGGGTTTAAAGGTATTAGTTAAGGATGAACCTCAACCATCCGCTTCGTAAAGTTCCCTATTCCAAGGCATCCTGGGTAGGAGAGCCATGTACACTGCTTCAGTATTTAAGTTAATCCTCTTGGTTAATCCCTTGCTCAGTAGGCCAATGAACCCAATTCCCTTACCTGCATTGGGAACCCCATAATACTTCTCAACAACATCATTAAGTTCTTTACCGGTCATTAGTTCCCTCATGAATGCTGGCGGTATCATGAATGCTGGACTTAGGCCTATTGTAATCAAGCTCTTTCTATCAATCACCACAGCCACTGTTGCATCAAGATTCACGTTGAAGGCGCTTAATGTCAATACGCCAGCCTCAATACCGATGCCGTAGATTGAGTCCTTAATTAAGTTAAGGGCATGCCTAGCCCTAATCACTGCACCATTAACAATGGCCTCAAGGCCCATTGGCTCTGGGGGTAAGCCAGGTGGTGGATCCACTGCCTCAACGGTACCGTTAATATTAAGGATCCTTAAAGCCTCCTCAACAGCCTTAACCTTACTTGGATTCCTTGAAGCCAAGGCCACCTTCATAAGCTTAACACCAGTGCTTTACCTTGCCTCTTTAAGTTTAATCCACGCTATAGGGTTACCGTTCACTTAAGTAGTCTGCATCCTCCAGGATTAGGTTTCTAACATTATTAAGTGATAATACTGGCTTCTCCTTAGCCAGTACCCTAACTTTACTTAACTTAACATTTACCGCATTCTCAATGAATATGCCTTTACTTGAGTTTACCCTAATGTTTTCCATTACTAGATCCTCAATAGGCATTTCAGGTAATCCATTAATTAGTATTGCTTGTCCAGCTCCATCGCATGTAATGTTCCTTATGCTCACTCCCCTTACCTTAGGCGTCCTCTCTGATGCTGGTTCAGGTGGATGCTTCTCATAGAACATATCTATTGTTACTGCCTCATACTTTATATTAATCATGCGTATATTAGTAACTTCAATATTCTCCACAACCCCACCTCTACCCCTAGTTGTCTTAATCCTAACACCCCTTTCGGTGCCATCGAAAACACTGTTCCTCATTAATACATTCCTAACGCCACCAGACATTTCACTCCCAATAACGAATCCACCGTGTCCCCTCTTCATAATGCAGTTTAATGCATGTATATTCTCTGAGGGAATACCAATTCTCCTACCTTCCTCATCCCTACCTGACTTTATTACTAGGCAATCATCCCCAACATCAACTAGGCATCCCCTTAATTCAACATCACTTGAGGAATCAATAACTATACCATCAGTGTTAGGTGAGTAATCTGGAGCTATGCTTGAGGTATTAATTATGTCCACGTGTCTTGAGTAAAGAACATGAATAGTCCACATGGGTGAATCACTGAAGGTAACCCCCTTTATAGTCACGTTATACGCATTGTAGAGTTGAAGAAGCTGCGGCCTAAAGAACTCCCTATAGCTCTCACAATCTTCACCACTCGGCTTCTTACCTTCACTAATTAACCTCCTAAAGACCCTCTCACCCTCAAGCGCATTCCGAGTAGGCCACCAAACCCCTCTCTCCTCATCAACAACACCCCCTGACTCAATGAGTTTCTTCCACTGATCCTCATTAACGCGGGATCTCCTTATTGGCCACCAAGCATGCCCCTGTCCATTGAAAACACCTTCACCCATTATTTTAACGTTCTTAACGTCCTTACCGAATATTAGGGGCATGATACCACAATGATGAATACCCTCCCTCCTAGTCTCAATAATAGGGTACGATTTGTAGTCCGTTGAGAAACTCCAAATGGCGTCATGATCAAGGAATAATGTAACATTACTCTTAAGAATTATGTTCCTAGACACGTACCTACCTGGTGGAATATAAACAATCCCTCCACCTGATTCATTAGCTGAGGTTATTGCAGCATTAATTGCATCAGTGCTGTCGTTTAAACCCTTAGGATCAGCACCGAAGTTCAGCACGTTATAGACCTTGCCCCCTAATTCAACCATGAATTGAACCCTTGAGGGTTGGTAAAAAACATTACTATTACCTCAATGAGCTTAATCCTCAGTGCTATTTCATTTAAGGGTCAATTCTAAAAACGCCGCATATTCTTTATAAGCATAATCCTAAACTTCACTGCATGGTGCAGAATATTGAGGGCAAAATCCCACTAAGCACTGGCGTAAGTGTCTACTATAGGTGTTGGCTAGCGGATAAACAATTAGGCACCATTATTGGTGTCCACGGATTTGCTGAGCATAGTGGAAGGTACTCCACCTTTGGCACATTCATGGCGAATAACGGGTTCTCCTTCTGTATGCATGACTTAAGGGGACATGGATTAACCACTGATCCTAAGGACCTCGGCTACGTAGATAGCTTCAACTCATTCATAAGCGACCTAGGCGACTTCGTGGAGCTGATGCTTAAGAAAACTAACGTTGATTCAGCCTTCCTACTAGGCCACTCAATGGGTGGGTTAATAGTACTACACTACCTAGGCAGGGTGGGTAGAGGGATTCATGCAGCCATCACTAGTGGCGCCGCAACTATTGTTAACGTGAATTACGGTACATGGCTTTTATTAACCATAATGAATTCATTAGTACCGAGGATTAGGCTTAATCTCCCAATAAACCCAGAGTACCTTACTCACGATAAGAGAATCGTTGAGGAGTATGTGAATGATCCATTAGTTTACAAGAGACCTACGGTTAGGATGCTTTATGAATTAACTAAGGCATCGAAAGAAGTGTGGAATTACGTAGGTAACATATCGGTACCATTAATGATGCTGCATGGTGGGGAAGATAAGGTAGTTCCCCCGAAGGCGACACAGGAGGTTTACAATAGGTTGAAGGTTAATGATAAGACGATTAAGATATATGAAGGCATGTTCCATGAGATCCTTAATGAGTTAGATAAGGACATAGTATACAAAGATATACTTAACTGGCTGCAGTCACACATTAAGTGAATTATAATCAATACATGGATGTGCAACCTACTGAGAATAAAAAGCTTCATTCAAACTAAGTTATCATTAATTCTTAACCACATATAATTCATGATAAACCGAAGGAGTTAAGGCTACTTAAGCATAGTCAGCGTACAGTAATAATCTATATGATATTGTTGTATACCATTTGATAATGATAATATATCTTATATTTCGCTATTATAATTTTATTGAATAATTTGCCATAATTATATTAATCTATTAAGCTAAGCTTTATCCTTAATTATAAAAGATTTATCCTATATATTACTTAACCTCAAGAAGCTTGTTACTTAAGCGTAACTTATTACAGCCCTTTAGACTCTACTTATTACTATAGGTTTACATTTATCATAGTCTTACTCATGTGTCCAGTAACATTCATTAGCGCAACCTAACATTGAAGACTTTATGATTATTCCTTTCACCTCTGAGAAACACTTGAGGGCTTAAGTCCTTACATATAAACTAACAACTTACATGAATACTAGAAGATTTGTTTATAAGAGTAGTAGTTCAGCCTCCTTAAGTGATCCCCTTACTGGATCTACCTCAAGGCCAAAAATCTCGAGTGCAGTTATGCCAATAACCATCGTATCTTCTGTCTCACCGAAGATCACGGGAACAATCCTCCTTTCACCCATTATCATTAAGCCGGCTTCACCGATGTCACGTTCTACATAACCGCCAAAAGCCTTGAACCTCCTTCTACCGCTTGGCTTTATGCTTAATCCTTCCAAAATATCCCTACGTATTACGGTATAGATGGCGCCAGTGTCTACTATGCCATCTATCTCCATAGCCTTATCGGGCACTGCAGGGTTAAACACACCGACTCTAACCCTCACAAAACCCATTAGGAATTAATAATACCTTGCATTTAAATTTTTAACTTAACGTTAAGCATAAGGAAGGCCCCTCATTGAACCTTAACCAAGTCATCTTTATCATAGAACTCATTAGCAGATTTGAGGTAATCCTTTGAACTTAAATATAGGTTAACCCTAAGAAGGGAATAGTTAGCTGTAGCATCCATTATTAATTTCATCAACGTTAACACCCTTGATCCCAGCTGGATTCCTAACAATATCATAAACCCTGGAACCTTAAAACCCTATATTCATGCATAGATTAAGAATAATAAAGAAATAAACATAATACCTACTCGTGAGCTTCCTTAAAGTCAGGGCACTGGAATTCCTAGACCAGGCAAGATTTGCCTACAGCCGTGGATACTACGACTTGGTAATGTTCAGTTAAGCAAATATACTCAATTAATGCTAAAGGCAGTGCTTTACGAGATACTAGGTGATTATCCCAAAACCTATAGATTAACGCAACTCTTTACCGACTTAGTTAAATTAATTAATAATAAGTGTGGCGTTGAGGATTTCTATAAATTGAATAGAGACTCTCCATTGATGCTTGAGTATTCGTATGTGGCTAGCCGATACATGGCATCAAGCTTCAGTAATGATGATGCGGAAAAGGCATTAAAGCTAGCTGAAGAGTTCGGTAAGGTGATTAAATGTATACGTTCATAGACCTACTTAAGGAGCATGCCGAGACTAGGAGAAGGATATTAGGTAGTATTAAAGACTATTTAAATGAGATTAAGGCTGCTGTACATTCACTGGACCCAAAATGCTGAAATTCTCTTATTTGGCAGCTACATAAGAGGCAACTTTAGACCTGACAGTGATATTGACATCCTAATAATATCAGACATATATGGAGATAACCCACATGGGTATGTGAAGCCCGTATCAAATATTAAATAATGCTGATGATGTTCTTGAAGTCTTCGAATTCCATGTAGCTACTAGAAGAAGCTATATGGGATGGTGATGGTACAGTAAATTCATAGATACATACATTGTCCTTTAAACATATAAAAATTAATCAGCAAGGTTAGATGGTATCAACATTAATTAACATTGCTTAAGGGCATTTTAATATTGTTGCAGATACTCTATATAACTGCTGGCATTACTGAGACTAGTATAGTGTGTTTTTATGTTAACATTATACAAGTTCACATGTATAGTTTTAAGCACTCGTAAATTTGTTTATTGATAAGCGTGGAAGGAATAAGAACATTCTAGCCTTTTTAGCTCAATATTACTTGTATTACTTTTGCCAACACTGATAGGCTTAATAAGGCTACTAATAGCCATGCATGATTTATCCAAGGTATATGGCAATCTAAAAAATCTTCAAGTGCATGTTTCTGATTACATTATTAGTTGTCTTTATCACCATTACCTATACCCTTATAATGACGGTATTATTCTTCCTCGGAAATCTACGTAGGGCAATGCCTGCCTCTTAAGCAATAAATGCAAGTGCCTATCCGTCAACCATGTAACCTAGAGATAATGGTTACTAAATTTAATACTAACCATTAGACTAACTACTTATAGATGAGCAGCATCGTCATAGTGTTTAAATTCCCTTCTCACAGGTATGCTAACTGTGGAGGAGCTTATTAAAAGGGTACAGGAGCTTGGTATAGATGTTGAGGATTTGCTAATTTCGGCAGTATCAAGGGTTGATCCTGGAGAGGCTATTAGGTTAAGGCTTGAGACTGCGGGTAAGTATTTAACGGAGGCTGGTGAATATTTAGAAAGGGGCGATATTACACAGGCCAGTGAGAAGGCGTATAAGGCTGCTGAGGAAGTTGTTAAGGCCCTAGCCGAGAAGTACAACATGCCCGAGTACCAAAACGCCCTAAAGGAGGGTAGGTGGTACGTTTACTGGCTGGCGAGCGTGGCTACTAGGTTATCGGAGAGCCTAGGTGACTGGATTAAGGAAGGCTGGGACTCGGCATACTACCTACACGTGTGGGGATTTCATGAAGGTAAAGTAGATGCACACATAGTCAACATTAGGCTTAGGGATGTTAGGAAACTAGTGGAGGAGGCTTCAAAGATCCTTAAAAATGTAAAATAGACATGCAGATTATCTCGTCTAGCTTCACAATAGGATACCCCATATGCAGTTAGTCGGTATATTTAAAAAGGAATCATTGGGCGTATTTATGTGGCTAACTTGGTGCATTACTACTATTCATATTACTTACATTAACACTACCTGCGATTGTAAGCCATGCCTCAGTGAATTAGCCAGTAATAAGCGTTAATACCTTTAACCCATATGAACTCACTATTCACATAATGGGGCAGGTTGCCTCTGGTGTTAATGCTTCAAGTGCATTGAAGGGCCTTAACTGCACGGCATTTACAGTCTTAACAAACGTTACTAACGGCGTAATGTCTATTAAGCTCACGGCGCCGTGGAATGGCGAGTTCGCATGCAACATATCCAGTGTGCTTAATGTCCTCCAAAGCTCACCTAGGATTAAACTACTTGCATCTGCAACAACCTTAATCACCGTAACCTTAAGTGAAGGTGTATTAAGGGTGGTTTACCTAGGCCTTAACTGGCCCTTAACGGTATTATCAATAGTACCTTTAATATGGCCGATAGTTGCCCAAATATACTCATATGCATTGAAGTTCAACTACTCAATACCCCTCATATGGTTTATATCCATAATAGTTAGATTTATAATTGGTATGATTGAGAATGGGGTAATCTACGTTATACCTATTCGATTCTCCCTAAGACCCATTATAGGCAGCGATTCGGTTAACGTAATTTTAAGAATATTTGACCCTTTATCATTACTTTAGCAATTATTCTACACTATATATGTGCATCACTATAGGATCTTAAGGGGCATTATTGGTGAGGAGAGGTGGAGGAGGATGCATGATGAGAGGACTGTGGTTAGGGGCAGGTATTCCTGCCTATATGGACTCTCCATACTAGCCGTAATAGGTGCCTACATTGGAGCCTTAACATTAGTCGTAACTAGGCTGAATGCTTCATGGGTGGTTAGGGGCATTATATCCTCAGCAATATTAGCACTAATGGTGTCTGCATTAGACACCTACGTGAATCGCCTAGGCTCCAGGTTCATCAACATGTACGGCAACGTGCATGAGGATCCCATGGTTCAAAACATGGTGAATGATATTTGGCTTAAAATGGGGCGCCCCGGCGAACCCCCTAAGGTGTATGTTTCAGACCACGTACTTGGCATGAGGTACAATGCCATGGCTGTGTCAAGTGATAGAATATATGCGGCTAGGCAGTTAATAAACATATTAACGCCTGGGGAATTATACTCACTGCTGGCTCATGAAGTTAACCATATTAGGCATAGGCACGTTAGCGTGGGCTTAGTAGCCGGTACCATATTAATGGCATTACTGGGCTTATGGATAACGTACGCGTTTACACACCTCAACTCGCTACTATCCCTATTACTCTACTAGTAATTCCACCAGTGGGGCTATTATCGATTGTTGGTGCATTTATCCAAAGGAGGCTTGAGGCTGATTTAGATGCGGCTAAGGCTGGCTTCGATCCAGGGGACTTCATAAGGGCTCTGGGTAAGATCACTAGGGCTAACATGATGCCGCCTGAATTAGGGCGTTTGGAAAGCTCATATCTCACACACCCAACCCCCGTGAAGAGGATATTGAAGATCGCTGAGAAGTACAGTACACCTAAGGACGAGACACTTAAATTATTCAACAGAGCATAAGTGCCCTACAGTATAAGCCTGCACTCAGCCTTAACATGCCTAGAAGCTTACCTACATCATGCCCTGCTAATTGATATTTAACATGGAGTCTTCGCCGCTTTTCGGATAGGTGATTATCAGCATTAAGCGCACCCTATCTTAACCCAGTACCTCTCTATGTCAATCATAAAAGCCCTGGATTTCATGGCCTCAAACTCCTCAGGGGTATATGCAAATACGTCTATTGCAATGTTAGGTGGAGCCATTCTCCTAAGCATAGGGTAGCGCTCGTACCATGAAATGCCTTTGAGTCTTCCTGAAACGACTATTAAATCCACGTCGCTGTCCATGAGCCAATCCCCTCTGGCAAAACTACCGAATAAATAGACCTCAGAATCATTACCCAGGCTACTACATAGGTTTCTGAGGAATTCCCCAAGGGTCTCCCTAATATTCTTAGGTAAGTAGCTTGGAAGCATAACTAATAATCACCTCAGCCACATTTAAGGCCTCCTCCGCCTGGGTTCTAGAGATGCCTTCAGATGGTACTTCAAGCCCAGCGTTAGGGTATCTTGAAGTTACGTAGTATTGCGATAATGTGGGGAGCCTCTGACCTCCTCCCCGCCTTTGAGGGGCGAGGGTTCTCTGGGGTATCATGCAAAGCTGCGTCTGGGTAAATTTTAAGGCTATTATTGGTGCCCCGGCCGGGATTTGAACCCGGGTCACGGGCTCGAGAGGCCCGCATACTTGTCCGGGCTATACGACCGGGGCTTATGACTCGCCTACGCTTTGGCCTTTTTAGCTTTTTCCCACGCATTTAGCGTATTTAATGGGTTAGTCATCACGATTAATTAACGGTAATATTTTATTAATTAAACCTAATGCCTACGAATGTATTTAAACCCTGAATCAACATTCTCACTCATGGGATTCCTTGATGATGTTAAGAGACTTACTGAGCTTAGGGTTAGATTAATGAATGAGGCAGTGAATAGGGCTCCTAGCTTAATTAAGGCCATTGAGGGTAGGAATAGTGAGGGTTATGTTGGGTTAATTGCCGAGTATAAGAGGGTTAGTCCAAGTGGTGTTATTAGGCTTGATTTAGATGCATATGGTTACTTCAGTCAAGTATCACCCTATGCCACGGGTTTCAGCGTGTTAACAGAACCATTCTTCTTCACTGGGCATCCATTATTCATTAGGATTGCGTCAATGTTCAATAAGCCAATACTCTACAAGGATTTCGTAATCCATGAGTCCCAAGTGGAGGAGGCGTATAGTAATGGCGCGAGTGCAATACTCATAATATATAGGCTACTTAACGGTAACATTGGGTGGCTTGTTGATGCTGCTAGGCGTAGGGGGCTTGAACCACTAATAGAGGTTGATAATGTGAAGGATGCCGCTGATGCTGCTAAGGATTACCCAGAATTAATGATTGGGGTTAACTCAAGGGATCTAGGGGACTTATCAATATCTCTTGAAAGGAGTATTGACATAATTAGGGCTATTAGGGGGAAGGGGGTCTTGGTTATTGCTGAAAGTGGTGTTAGAGGTAGGAGTGACGCTGAGGTGTTGGCTAAGGAGGGGGTTAACGCTATCCTGGTTGGTACAGCCCTAATGAGAAACCCAACATTAGCTAAGGAGCTCCATGAAGTGAGGGTTGGTTGAAATACTTAAAAGCTCAGTTGATTAAAATCACGTAGTGGTTAAGGCGAAGACTCTTACCTTATCCAGGTACTTAATGAACCTTAATAATGGTGTTGATGCCCATAGGCTTAAGGAACTGATCGGCAGCTTGCTTAACTTAACCTACGCTGTTGCTGATGATGAGTCTGAGCTTAATAATGAGGAGGTTTACAACTTCCAGTACGTGCTTCACTTAGCGTTAGCTATACTTCAACTGGCTGAGGAGAATTGCCTAACGTCTAACTGCCTTGATAGGGTCATTAGTGTTCTGAGGAGGACTGGTGAGGTGGCTTATGGTTGCATTAATGACTGCAGCGAACTTAAGGCGCTTGCTGAGGAACTTAGAAGCCTATATAACCATGAATTATCCTATTCATCCTATTGGAGGTTTTAATGCCGGGATTATGTTAACCCTGTGTGAATAATGCTTATTAATTCCTAGTCTACCGTTCGCCTAATGTCCAGGAAGAGTAGGGGAAGTAAGAAGAAGAGGAGGCTATTCATAGTTGCAATAATAGCGATCGCAATAGCTGAGGTAGGCTTCATAGTTGCTTACATTGGGCCAACCCTCCTCTATAAGCAACCTAACGCTAAGCCTAACTTATTCTCACTAATAGGCGTGTCTCTTGTTAACATATCATCATACGCCACCACCCCCTCATTAATGAACCCCCTTGTTTTCAACGGCACTAAACCAGTAACCATATTTGTAACCATAGCACCAGCATCTCAATGCACCATACCCTACAGCCTACTGAGCAACTTAACAGACTCATCAAACGTAATACTGGTCCTTCTGAACGCACCAACAACAGGTCTACAATTCATAACTCCACCCCAGTGGACTAACGTTTACTACAGTATGCAGGTATTGAACTGCACTGCCCCACCCAACGTCTACTTGGCTACGGCGTCATGGATCAGCACCGGTTCCCAAATACCGGTGGGGTTGTTTAACGCAACACAGGCTCTCAACATAATTAATGCATCCCTAGTGCTTAATGCCCTAAGAAGTAATTCAATAGGTGCAGTGTTACCGATCGTCATAGTGGCTTACGGTAATGGCACAATAGCAGGCTACTTAACAGGCTTCAACGCGTTAAACTATAGTAAAATAATAATGCTAGTTAATAAGGCCTTAGGCAGTTGACACTCAGTTCCCCTTATAATCTAGAACTCTCCTGGAAGGGCGTGATTTCAAGCAATTCCTTACACAATACAGATTACGCCTTAAATTATTAAATTAATGATGCTGCGCATTGAATTCTATTGAGCTGCCTCAGCCTTCTCCTCAGCTTTGCTTTCCCCCTTACTCTCCTCACTAACCTGTATTACAGGTTCCTTATCCCAATTCTCTGGGTAAATGAGAACTGCGTTAACTTGAACAACCTGGTCACTTATAGTATTACCCCTAATGAGCTTCCTCCTCCTTAACCCCTTCTTCCCTGGTCTTAGGCCTGGCCTACCAGAGAGGAGAATGTACTTCTTCACAGGCCCCTCTATGCCTGGGTGCATTGGTGCTCCATCGTAACCAGTGCCTCCCGTTATCTTAACCTTGAAGCCCTGTGGTAGGTCAATAACCTCCTTAATTAGTTGAGCATCAAACACCTCCCCTATCCTTAACCCTATTAGTCTCTGAGCCACTTCATCTTTAACCTCAAGTTGCCTAGACTTACCGCTCCTTGGGTCACTTAACACTAGCTTAAAGGTCGGCATTACGCAACGTTACATGCTTATTTTTTAAACTTTACTCAATAAGATTAATAATCCTAGTTCCTCCTTAATTAACGCATGAAGCGCTTAAATGCGAAGGGAATTAACGGTTAAGTTGTGTTTTCCTGGCCAAGCACACTCCTCAATTTGATTAAATTATACAGCCAGTTGCCTAATAATTCGCAGGTTTCAGGGGAATTCTCATGGCCGACCCCGCATGACGATATGTAGGGACAGTAGAAGCAGGGTATTGTGGCGATGAGGTTTAAGTCAACTTCAGGTATTATACTTGCCTTAGCCTCCAGTTTCCTAGCCTCCCTAAGCCCCTTCCTTGTTAGCTTAATTTCATAAACCTTCTCATTAACCTTCCTCCTAGTCACAAGCCCCATTCTAATTAATTTATTTAACGCGGGTATACCAACCTTACTGTTCGTTCCAGCCATCTTCCATAAATCCTTCTGAAGGCACTTACCATTAAGCCTAATCAATGTTAATAGTATATTAACCTCAACAGGTCCTATCTCATCATCATTCTGCTGATTAGACACAACCATTGGGCTACCCCTAGGTTATAAATATTTACCGCAGAAGCCTATTAGCCTTATAGCCATGGTTCATAAATGAGGGTTTTCCTCCTTAAGATTTACTGCGAGTTATTGGTTAATCACCTTCTTAATGTGGCTACTTGATCTACTGCCTAAGGTTAGGGTTTATGCCCCGCTAGGGGGTTGGTAGGTAGGCTTGCTCCCATGGGTACTTACCCTTATCCTTGATGTCCCTTATTTCATCAAGCTTCTTAAGCATTACATTCAACTCCTCCCTACTTATCTTTCTGAATAATGGCTTTGGTTCACTTAACTGTAATCCCTGTTCAATAGGCTTCCCAGCATCCCTCCATCTTAAGCCATTACTGTAACCCATCATTCTCCATAATTCACTAACACTGAAGGGTATTACTGGTGCAAGTGCTACTGATAATGTCTTAACAATACTCATGAGCATGTACAGTGCGCTGTCGAACTCAAAGCCACTTAACCTCCATGGTTGCTTCTCATTCAGGTACCTATTACCTATCCTTGCCATTTCAATTGACTGGGATACAGCATCCTTCAGCATTATTTTCTCATAATTCTCCTCAACAGTGTTGAGGATTTCAAGAACCTTGCCGTAAACCTCCTGGTCCTGCTCAGTCATCTTAACGTCACTGGGCACAGTACCCCATCTCCTTTTCGCCAGTGTTAATACCCTGTGTATGAAGTTACCCACCGTGTCATTCATAACTGAGTTAACTACGTCTAGGAATGAATCCCACGTGAAGTTACTATCCCTCTGCTCAGGCCTATTATAAATGAGGTAGAACCTCCAGTAGTCTGCTGGGAGTAGGGCTATAGCCTCATCAGCCCAGATTCCGACCCTCTGGCTCTTTGAGAATTTCCTACCCTCGAAAATCAAGTACTCCGTGGATGAGGTTGTCCATGGCATTACATAATCTTCCCCAGTTGCCATGAGTAGTGCCGGGAATATTATTGTATGGAACGGTATGTTATCCTTACCTATGAAGAACACGACCCTAGTCCCCTTATTGAACCAGAACCTCCTCCACTCATCCTCCCTACCAAGCCTTCTAAAGTACTCTATGGTTGCTGAGACATAGCCTAAAACTGCCTCAAACCAAACGTAAATAGTCTTACCCTCAGAGCCTGGGAATGGGGCTGGGATACCCCACTTATTATCCCTAGTTATTGCCCTGGGCCTTAAACCCTCCTTAAGCATCCCTAGGCTCATTTGCCTTGCATTATCCGGAAGCGCATTATTCCCCTCAATGTAGCTCCTAATCCTATCCTCAAGCCTCCTTAAGTCAAGGTACCAGTGCCTAGTTAACCTCCACTCGGGGGTTGAACCACATATTGCGCACTTGGGGTTAATTAACATCCTTGGTTCAAGTAACTTACCGCAGTTCTCGCACTGGTCACCCCTGGCGTAGGGGTAGCCGCAGTAGGGGCATGTACCTATCACGAACCTGTCCGGTAGGAATATCTTATCCTTTGGGCAGTAGGGTAATTCATCATCTTTGGTGAATATGTAGCCATTATTGTAGATTTTAGTGAATGTATCCCTAACATACCACTTATGAACATCCGACTCAGTCCTAGTGTAGTTATCGGGTTCAATGCCCCAGAGTTTAAGTATTCTAACAATGACCTCATGCATTCTATCAGTTAATTGCCTTGGTTCAACACCCAGCTTAATAGCCTCAACCTCTATTGGTGTACCATGCTCATCACTACCGGTGACGAAGACAACATCGTAACCCTTCAACTTAAGGTATCTGGTGAATACGTCGGCGGATAACAGTGAACCTATCAGGTTACCTAAGTGTGGGACGGCGTAAATGTACGGCCATGCGGAGCCCACAACCCACCTTACTCCATTTCCATTGGGGTCACTGGAGATTCGCTTGTCAAGTACCCTTAATAAGCTTTTCCATTACAATAATCAAAAATAAAGTTAAACATAATTTAATTGACGTGAACCTAAAGAAATAGTGAGTCTGGCTTTTAAATCGAAGCCTCCAACACTGTTCATGAATAGATATCAGTTAACGATAACGGTTGTTTCAATAGCGTTAGCAGTATCATTGGCTATCTTAATAATTAACATTACTTCAATCTCATCTAAAAACAGCATTACTGTTACAAGTGTTATTACTAAGACCATAACATATACTCCACGGTATGTTAATACTTCAAGCAGTAACAGTAGTCAATTTGAGTACCAATTCATGCTACCTTACGTGATTCAATCAATACCTGAGGAGTCTAATGGGTACTGGCGTAGTACAGTAATGTTTGAGGAGAATCCACAACACAATTACGTTATACCTACTAGAACAGGGTTCTTCATGGTTAACGTGACTTGGGGTGTGGTTGTACCACCTGCTATTTACGGTGACCTACTGCTCGTAACTACTTCAGGTCCGTTCAATTCATCAAGCTCAAGCTTCCCACTCAACATAGGTAGTGTTTACGCCATAAACTTAACCAATGGCGCTATCGTTTGGTTCAGGGTCTTCCCTAATCAAATAATGACCCAACCAATAGTGTTCAACGGTATAATGATTGTTGGCCTAGGCAATAGTGTGCTAACACCAACATATAGGGGTACTGGGACTAATTACCTAGCCGCAGTCAATGTTACTAACGGTGAAGTATTATGGAACTACACTACGCTTGGTGAAGACATGCCTACACCCGTATTCTATAGGGGTCTCGTAATAGAGGCTGATGGTAGTGGTGAAGCCTTTGCATTAAACGCAACCACGGGTAAGCCTCTTTGGGTTGATGAGTTAGGTACTTATGATAGCATGTCATCGTTACTCCTAGTTAATAACATAGTTTACTTCGGTACATCAACAACCTTCTGGGCTATTAACGCCACTACAGGTAGTGTTATTTGGAGTGATTACCTGTATGGTAATTACCAAAACATTGGTGGTTTGGATGATTCCTCACCAGCCTACTACAATGGAATCGTGGTTACGTCATTTACTCTACATAACCCTAACGACACCATGAGCGTCATGTTGGTAGCGTTCAATGCTAGTAATGGGCGAGTCCTATGGATTCTTAATGAGGGCTTATCTAAAATTACACCTAATCTAGAGGCGCCTCCTGTCGTTATTTATGACGGCTTAGTGATTCACGATTCCCCAGTGGGTGTGCTTTATGTTGTTAATTTTACTAATGGTAAGGTCTTATGGACCTTTAAGACTGGGTTAACATTAAGTAATGCGGTTATTGTACTTAAGAAGTTCATAGTTATACAGAATAGGAGCGGTGAACTTTTCATTCTTACATTAAACGGTAACCTAGTTAAGGAGGTTTACACACCTGTGGTGCCTGGTCCTGGGAATCTCTTAGCTACTGGTGATTCATTAATTCTAGTTGGGGTGAATGGTATTGTTGAGTCATTACCGTTATTTACGCTGCTTCATTCTTAGTGCGGTAACTTAGGTAGTGTTTAAAAGCCGTAATAAATTGTAATATTTCAAGTGGGTGAAATGTCCCTAATTGATGTAAGCAGGTTGAATGAGTTTGATGAGGACATGGTGATAAGGTTTCCCATAAGGCCTCATACGTTTAAGAAGGGGAAAGTTAGGTTAATGAGCATTGATGCCTTTGAGAAGGCTATTGATCCAAGTAGGTTAAGCATACTTAAGTTGATAGCGTTCGGCGTATCGAAGCCTTCTGTAATTGGCGTGAAGCTTAAGATGCCTAAGTCTACGTTATATAGGCACCTATCAGTGTTAATGAGGTATGGTTGGATTGAAAGAAGCAGTTACGGGTTAGTGTTCTCGGCCCCCATATACCTAGCCTACGAGGTTGAAAGCGGGAAGCCTGGTTCATTAAGCATAAGGCTTCTTAATGGGAAGGGGGCCTTCATAGATGAGAAGACGGGCTTCATAATAATTAACGGTGTTAGGCCTATTCAAAACTGCCTAAAGTGCCCAATGCTTAGGCAGTGTACGGAGCATGTTAAGTTGTTGGCTCATGAATTTAACGTAACCTTAAGAAGTAAAACTCCCGCCGAAGCCTACATAGAGGTTTTAACCTGGGTAACGTCTAAGAACTTGGCTAAGATACTTAACTCAATATACTTGGATTTAAGCATTAGGTGACTTAACTCTATTGTGGAAAAGTAATAAAAACGCACGCATGATAGTGATAGTAGTTAGCATGGGTAAGGAAGCGTTACTGGTTTACGTGGATCCAAACCCCATGGATAGTAAGATTAATGAGTTTAGGATGCTTGCTGAAGTAGCTGGTTACGAAGTTAAAGGACTCGTAGTGCAGAGGAGGGTTCCGGACTCCAGGTACTATATGGGTAGTGGTAAGCTTGGGGATGTTAAGAAACTTATTGAAGATGGCGTTAACTACCTAATAACCTATCATCAGCTTAAGCCTAACCAATCCTTCAACTTATCCAGGGAGTTAAGGATAAACGTGATGGATAGGGTTAAGTTAATCCTAGAAATATTCGATAAGAGGGCTGGTGATGCTGAGGCTAAACTACAGATAAGATTAGCTGAGTTGAAGTACTCATTACCGTTAATCAGGGAGTACATTAGGTTAAGTAAGAAGGGAGAGCAGATTGGCTTTCACGGCTTAGGTGAGTATGGTGCTGAGACCTACTATAAGCATGCATTAAGGCAGATAGCCTCAGTGAAGAGGAGGTTAAGTACAATAAAATCCATGAGGGATACTCACATAATTAAGAGGAAGGATAAGGGTATACCTGAGGTTGCATTGACAGGCTACACTATGGCTGGTAAGACAACGCTCTTTAATAGATTAACGGGTGAGGGCAAGTACATTGATGGTAAGGCGTTCGCAACCTTATCAACGTACTCCAGGTTAGTTAACTTCAATGGTAAGTACGCTGTTATCACAGACACTGTGGGGTTCATTGATGATTTACCGCCAATACTTGTGGAGTCCTTCTACTCAACAATAAGGGAGATCACGTACGCTGACCTTATACTCCTCATAATTGATTCAAGTGACCCAATAGAGGAGGTGCGTAGGAAGGTTAATAGTTCAATAAGCATACTGAACGATATAGCAGTACCAATGGGTAAGGTTATTCCGGTCTTCAACAAGATTGACCAGGTTAAGGACACTAGCCCATTAATGAAAATGGCTCTTGAGTTTAAGCTAAGTAATCCACTATTCATATCAGCTAAGGCTGGTATTGGCCTAGAGTCATTGAAAGGTAGGATAGCCTCAGAGTTGAAGGATTATGCCACTGTAAGATTAGCGGTGGAGGATCTTGATGAGGTTAATCACCTGCTTAAACATAGGGCTTCAATAATGGTTATTAATGATGACTCAGCGTTAGTTAACGTCAGGAGAGAGGATCTTACAATCCTTGACGAGAGGGGGATTAGTTACTGGATTGAAGGCTGAGGACTAGGTAAATGTGCTTAAGAACACCATTAACTAGGCTCCTTGCACTATTAACGTCACTTGCATTAATAGTTATTACAACATCACCATTGCTTAAACGCGTGGTCACCATGCCCCTCTTAAACTTGAACTCAGGCTCCATAGCCTTAAAAACCCTATAAACTACCTCACTGTCCACGCTTAACCTAAGCCTAACCTCAACCTCTACGTATTCAGGCTTACCTACGCTACTGCTGGTCATCAGTGTCCTCCAGTCCTATTAACTCATCAAGGCTAACCCTTTCACCCTTCTCAAGCTTCTGAAGGGCCTCCATCGCCTTCTTCCTCAACTCATCCTTAACCAACTCCTCACTCTTCCTTCTCTCAGCAGTGGCTGCGGATTTCCTAGCGGCTACTAGGAGTAGCCTATTCTTATTAATCTCATCAATAACCTGCCTCTTAACTTCCTTAAGCTCCTTGATTCTTGCGTAAAGGCTCAGCATCTGTTTCTTAATTTCATCCCTCTCCGACTTTAATTCATCCCTCCTCTTCTTAAGTTCACCTATGCTATTCCTAACCTCATTCACCTTATTCCTAAGCCCCATTAACTCATCCTTAAGGGGCTTATAACTACCCTCGTAGGTTGACTTCAGATTATTAACTAATTCCTCACGCCTCTTACTTAACTCATTAATCTCCTTAATCGTGTTGGCTATGTGGTTCCTAAGCTCATCCAGGGTTTCAGCCTTCTCAAGGTTCTTCCCAAGCTCAGTAATCGTCTTGTAGAACTCCATCTCCCTCTTTAAATCTGAAGGGGATGTATCATGCTCGAACTCCAGTCTCTCAATTAAAACCCTTAACTTATCCTTATCCTGAACCCTACCACCCGATGCCTCAAGTTCCTTTAAAAGCTCCCTAAGGTTCTTCACCCTATCCCTCAATTGGGTGATCCTCTTGCTTACCTCATCCTTCTCAGCCTTATTCTTCTTAAGGTATTCAACAAGGCTGTTTCTCTTACTAATGATTTCATTTATCCTATTCTTTAATTCACTTAACTCACTCCTCTTACTGTTTAACTGGTTTATTATTGAGGTTAACTGACTCCTCTTCTCATTTAACTTGCCCTTAAGTTCATTCAACTCTTTATACGCCTTATCTAACTCACCGTTGATATCATTCAGCTTAGCGCTTAACTCTTCTATCTTCTTCTCAAGCTCCTCAACATTAAGCAATGACACAAGCAACCCTTACCAACCCAATATATAAGCTTTATCCAAGGAATTAATTAAAAATTTAAATCCAAGTAACCTAACCTAATACTTGATGGAGTATAGGGAATTTAGGGGAGGGTTAAAAATGCCAGTCATTGGCCTAGGCTCATACTTATCAGTGTCGGAATGCATGAGGAGGGATCATTACATTGCCGTATTCAAGAAGGCGCTTGAGGTAGGATATAGAATGTTTGACACCGCTGAGGCGTATAACTGTTCAGAGGAAGTTATCGGTAATGCTATTTCTGGTTTTTCTCGTGGTGATTTGTTTATTGTTAGTAAGGTTTGGCCTACTCATGCTTCTTTTGATGATGTTTTGAGGAGTGCTAGGGCTAGTGTTAGGAGGCTTGGTACTTTTATTGATCTTTATCTTCTTCATTGGCCTAGTCGTGATGTTCCTATTTCTGAGACTATTAGGGCTTTTGAGAGGCTTATTGATGATGGTTTGATTAGGTTTATGGGTGTTAGTAATTTTGATGCTAAGGCCTTAATGGAGGCTATGGGTGCTGCTAGGAAGTATGAGATTGTTGCTAATGAGGTTAAGTATAATTTGGCTGATAGGTTCATTGAGAGGGATTTAATGCCAATGGCAATTAAGGAGAACATAGCCATAATAGCCTACAGTCCACTTGGCACTGGCTCACTACTAAACCCAAGTAACCCAGGTTATGAAGTATTAAGGAGGATTGCAGCCAAGTACGGTAAAACACCAGCCCAAGTAGCATTAAACTGGCTAATAAGCAAACCAAACACAGTAGCAATACCAAAGGCAACAAGAGAGGAGCATTTAAGGGAGAACCTAGGAGCATTAGGATGGAGAATAAACCAAGAAGACCAAAAACAACTAGAACAAGCATACCCAATAGGCTAATTCACTAACTCCACTTTAAACACAGATTTACATTTCCTTATTCTAAGAACAAAATAACATAATTCAAGGCACTACCCCAAGAGCCAGATAGAGTAAATTAGAGGGTGATTACTTACAATGAACAAATTTATGACCTCGTGGGGATAACACGATACTCAACACAACCGTCAATCTTAAGGGATTGAATCTTTTTAACACCAGTATGGTATAGCCCAATAACCTACTCGACATTAAGATAAAACGACCCGGAATAAAAGTCCATTCAGTAGATAGGCTTCCCAAACATAAGGAGGCAAAAGCGTTATAAAGTTTCGCATTCCTTAGAAGAGAGGCTTCTTGGTTCTTGGTGAGGAAAGTGAAATAACTGAGGTTGATGAAACTGACCTGCTCTGATTTAACTTAGAATGTTACGTAGCTTATTTTAAGTGAGTCACTGGCTTTAGTTAATCTACTGAAGTCCTCCTCACTCATTCTCCACCCTGCTGCTCCTGCATTCTCCTCAACCTGCTCTGCGCTTCTAGCTCCAGGTATTGGGACAACATTGGGGTGCATTATTAGCCAGTTTAACGCCACCTGCGCTGGGGTTTTACCGTACTTGGCAGCCACCTCCTTAATAATGGGTACAAGTTTACTGCTTATTTCCCTAATATTATCATCCATGAATAATGGATCACCAGCCCTCAAATCACCCTTAGGCCTATTATCGGGACTATACTTACCTGTGACGACACCTTTAGCTAATGGACTCCATGCGATTAAGGTTAAGCCCTCCTTCTGAACATATGGTAGAATCTCTTTCTCGACTTCCCTTTCAACTATACTATACCTATTCTGGGTGCTCACTATGTCGGCCTTAGATAGGCATTTTCTAGCATGGTCAAGTAGTGGTGGTAGGTAATTACTGACACCTATGTATCTTATTACCCCATCATTAACCAACTTCTCCATAGCCTTCATTGTTTCGCAAACAGGCGTGTTTAACCATGCTGCTGGCCAATGAAGCTGAAGCAGGTCTATTACATCAACACCAAGGCGTTCCCTACTCCTATGAGCAGCCTTAATCACGTCATCGTACCTATGCCAGTCACCAGGCACCTTAGTGGCTACAATGACTTGATCCCTAATGCCAAGCTCCTTAATAGCCCTACCGACGAATTCCTCACTTCTACCTCTACCGTAAACGGCGGCAGTGTCTATGAAGTTGATGCCGACCTCAATGGCTTTACCTATTACTGCCTTAGCAGTCTGATACTCGTATGGTCCCCAAGCATCCCCACCGAATTGCCATGCGCCTAAACCAATGATGGATACTTTTAGGCCTGTTTTACCTAAGGACACGTATTCCATTACTAGCATTCCCTGGGGGCCTAATTAAAGGTTACGTCCATGCTACATTAGTTTTGATCCAACCACGTTCTCGAAGGGTATGCCCAAGGCGTCGAGTATCTGCTCCAGTGATGTTCTTAAGTACTCAATGTACTTATCTGAGTCAATCTCATCAATTCTAGCTAATTGAACAGGCTTAACACCCTCCCTAGTGTTAGTCTTAACGAAGAATATTATGTCACCGGGGCCAGGCTTAACACCATACTTACCCAGTAGCTCCGCCGCCTTAACGTGCTGTGGCGTGTTCTTAGTGTATTCATTTATTGGTTTATTTATGGCCATTTTAATGGCAAGCTTATCCAACGGTACATCCTTGTTCCTAATCATGACGTAGTACTCCTTCACACGCTCCTTAATTGCCTCAGTAACCTTCTCAACATCATTAATGCCATTTATAGTACTGAAGAGGTGTATTACATCCTTAACAGCGTCCTTAGCTATATCGGGTGTGTTCCTCTTCTTACCTACAAGCCCCTTCATGTCCACTGAGCCATCCTGTAGTATGCCTGCGTAATTCTTCTTCCTGCCGCTTAAGGCAAGTATCCTGTAAGCCTTATCCAACTCAATATCAATACCCATTTCATCCTTAACCCAATTTATCATCTCCTCAAGTTTATCCCTACTAGGATTATAGAGGAATAGACTATCTGTGTCACCGTATATTGGTGTTAAGCCTAGGTCAAGTGCCTTAATTATAGTCCTAGTTATTGCCAGCCTACCTAGGGCGGTTACTAGTTCAGCTAATGGGGGACAATACAGTGGGAATATTTCAGCTCCGAAGACTCCGTAGGATGCGTTTATGAAAACCTTTAACGCTGCTTGAACAACATTGTAGTAGTCCCTCTGCCTTGGATCCTTATCACCCTTAGCCAACTTCTTATACACGTAAACCCTCATGTCCCTCAATAATCCAACCAACAGGGATGTTAAACCCCTCGTGTTTGTACAAACCCAGTGGGGTAGGTTTGGGACAGGCCTATTCTTTGGATCATTAGCCTGCTTCTCATCAGGGCACCTAACGGTTTCATAGGATAGGTTCCACCTCTTTATTATTGATGGGTATAGGCTTGCGAAGTCAAGCACGTACACGTTTGGGTATATGCCTGCAATAGGCTCTATCACAATGGCGCCTGCGTACTTCTTATTCTTTATTATAGCCTTAGTGGCCACTGAACCCTTAGCGTTTATTACATCCTCCTTATTAGGTATTAACCAACCCCTCTTCCTATGTTCAAAGTAAACCATGTTCCTTATCCACGCTGAGACCTGGTACCTTGAAACATCATTAAGCGGGGTCTTAGATATCCTAGCCAACAATACTATTAACCTCATGACTAATTCATTATTGAATGTAGTTAGGTAAAGCGTCAGTAATGCGTCCCTGAAGTTGTAGTTAACCAGTTCAACGTAATTCATTTCACTAATCGGCTTCTCCCTCTCAACCTTAGAAATACCGAGTAATGCGCCCGCTATTGCATCCAGAGTCTTTTCGCCACCTGAGTACTTGCCGCCAAAGGCGTAGACTTCAACAGCCCTAATACTGAAGAACTTATATAAGTCAATGTGAACGCCGAGTACGTACCTTGCTTCACCATCCCTCGTTAGGATTATGGGTAATTCCTCCTTTCTGAAGCCTAGTTTAAGGGCTCTATTGTAAATATAAGTTAGGTCAAATGAGTCACCGTTGAAGGTGACTAGTATTGGGTAGGCCATAATGGTCTTGAAGAATTCCCTTAAGAGGTCCCTCTCATTATCGAAAAACATGATCTCAACATCATCGCTTAGGAGCATGCCTTGGTCATCAACATTCATTGGTATTTCAGGTCTCCTAAGGAGTAGAACCCTCTTAAGCCCATCACTCCCTGCTAATCCAACTGCAATTATCTCATACATGGCCTCCTTAGGGTTAGGTATCTTATTCTCCTGTGGGGTGTAGACCTCAATATCTAAAGCCACCCTCTTTAGGGGTGGTACAGGTGCTTGAAATAGGGGTAGCCATTCCCTGAAGGCCCTCAGGTAATCCTCATCACTAGCGTACAGTTCCTCCCCCAGCTTCTGAATTTCACCTGGGACATCAACGTTAACTGGGGTTAATTTACCGTTCTCAACCTTATAGAACATGCCTGGCACTAGGCCATTATCATATATGTAGGATAAATGATACTTAATCCTAGCCTCCCAAGCCTTAGGAATAATGTCCCTAATCGATTCCCTACCACCACCTATTGTTAATGGATCCTTAGCGTAAACCACAGTGTAGACTCTACTAGTCATTTCAAGGGGGTTAAACTTAACTTCAGTATCAATGTGGTCGAAACCCTTAACCCTAAATATTGACTTATAGTTGGTTGCAAGCTCACTAGGCGGTATATCAGTTATTAAATACGGCTTATGACCAGTGTTATCATACCAGAAGTAGATCCTATCATTCATGAAGTCGTAAAGCTTCACCAATGCCTTACCAACCTTACCATCGTAAGTCACATCAATTAGTATACTGGGGGGAGTGTTCGTAGGGGTTTCCGCAGTAATAGTGCTTTCCTGAATATACTCCTCACTGGACTCCTCAATCTCCTGTTCCTCCTGCTCCTCAACTTTATCTAATTCATCCTTATCCTTAGGCACAAGTCTACGGTTACTGGAAAGTTAATAAGGGTTTCAGCTCAGGTTAACCATTAATGAACTTAAATTAAACCCACTTGATTCAGCAATGATTAGTTGTGGAATTTTAAAGTTACTGGAATGAGTTAAGACTTAAATACAAGGTACTGACTTACTTTAGGAGTAATGGTTGAATGTGACTTAATAGACATGGCGTTCGTGGATTCTAATGCTAGGCGAAGGATTATACAGTACATAGTTGATAAGGGTATTGATCCGCAGGACCTAGGGTTCTCGGAGAAATACATTGAATCAGTGCTGAAGGGTAATGCTGAGGTGAATAATATGCTTCTCTGCGCTGCATTAAGATTCATGGACCTTGATGAGTTAAACCACGTTATAGGTTACGTACCTAGGATGGCTACCGAGGATGATTTAATCATGGTGATTAGTAGGGCTAAGAGGGATGAGGCTTATAGGAAGATGCTTCTCGAGGCTGTTAATAGAGCGTTTGGGGAGGAGAAAGTGAAGAGTAATGAGGTTGCGGTCAGTGGGTTGGGTTACGTTAAGTATAAGTTACCTGACATTGCATTGACCATGGCGAAGCTCGAGAGGAAACTACCTGAGAAAACCATTGGTGTAATCCTATGGTCCATTAGAACGGTACTAATGCTCTTCGCTGAACTAGTATTTGCATTAGCCATAGCCTTCTTCATAATACATGCAGTGCCTGGTGCAGGTCCATTGATTGATCCCGTTAATAATTTCCTAAGGTTCCTACTAATGGTTCTTCACGGTAACCTAGGCTGGTCAAGGACTTATGGAGCCCCAGTGGCTGAGATAATAGCCCTAGCTGCTCCCTGGACGATAACCATAGCAACCATATCCTTAACCCTCGCCTTCATAACAGGCTACACGCTTGGTCTCATTAGTGCATCTAGGACGGGGATTATTGACTCATTTATAAATGGGTTAGCTGCCTTCGCTCAATCGGTCCCATCCTATGTAATAGCGTTAACGCTAATAGTTGTCTTCGGGGTAATACTTAAGATACTGCCCATAGCCGGCATCAACTCCATGGGTATTAAGCCTGGATTAAACATTTTCTACCTCATCGACGTGATTAAACACTTGATTCTACCAATATTCTCATACTACATAATACTATTCCCAAACTGGGTCTTCATAACGAGGAGCCTAGCAACCATGACCCTTACTGAGGATTATGTCTTAACAGCTAGGGCCAGGGGGTTGCGTGAAAGGAGAGTGTTGAATTCATACATTGGTAAGAACTCAATACTACCTCAATTAACGCTACTAGCCTACTCCTATGGCTTACTCTTCGGTAATAGCATATTCATTGAGTCAATGTTCTCAATACCTGGATTAGGCTACTTAATTAATGTAACCGCAGGCACCTCAGACTATATGACTACTGTGGGGGCTTTCATGGTCATAATAATATCAGTAATAATAGGTAACTTCATAGCTGATTTAACGTATGGGCTAGTGGACCCAAGGATAAGGGGGGTTATTTGAGAGGCCTATTGTAGGCCTGTATTCATTCCCCACTTAGGCTTGACTCCTCTATTGACTTTACCATTACTGATGACGTTGTTGACTCTATTAAGTCCTTGGCTATTTCATAGTATGAGTTAACGAGTTGAAGTAACCGTTGCTTAACGTGATCAATTGGTAATGCGTAGTAAACGTAGGTGTATCCTCCCCTCCTAGTTAATACTGCCCTCCTGGCCACTAATCCAAGTTGAATAAGCTTCATGAGTGACTTCTCCACTGTGCTTCTGGATTTCTTGACTACTGCTGATATTTCTGATACTGTTAATGGGTCATTACCGCCATTGCTTAGTAACGTGTGATATACGGTAACATCTGTTATTGACAATTTCAAGATACATCTAAGTATATATTTCAAATCGATGTTCTTAACTAGATTTTCCACATCAACTTCTTTCAATGTATTTAGATACATCTAATCACCTAAGAGGGTTAGCTAGCGACTCTTTATAAACCATTCTCTAATGGAACCATATGAGTCAAGCTTAATTACTTCAATACTTAATCTTCAGTGTGAAGAAGCCGCTGATAGCATCAGTAGGTAACCTTAACCTAGACGTGTACTTCAGGGTACAGTCACTACCCGAGAATGATGGAGCTGTCGAAGCCTATGAGGCGTACATAGGGGGAGGCGGATCCGCAGCTAACTTCGCAGTACAAGTCTCAAGGCTTGGAGCCTACGTAAGATTCATTGGTGCCGTTGGCTCTGACATGATTAGTGATGCGCTTCTGGATGATCTTAAGGAGGCTGGGGTTGATGTTAGGTGGGTTAAGAGGATTAATGTTGAGAGGAGTGGTCTTGTTGTAGTTTTAATAGGCCCTGAGAACGGTAAAAGGATGATTGAATACAGGGGCGCTAACTTAGGCTTAACGCCAAGTGACATAAGCACTGAGTCACTCAGTGAAATTAATCACCTACATTTAGCATTAAGTAGGTTAAACATAATTGAGGCTGGGGTTAGAAGGGCTAGGGAACTAGGCCTAACAGTCTCAATTGATGGAGGTGCTGGGTTGTCCTCATATGACATAAACATACTTAAACCATTAATGGATGGCGTTAACACTTGGTTCATGAATAGTCTTGAGGCAAGGAGACTAGCTAACATTAATGACCCCATTTCAGCTGGGTTAAGGATATTCGAGAATATTAATGTTGAGGAACTAGTAGTCACCCTTGGCCCAGGGGGTGCAGTGTCATTTACTGAAGATGGGGCTAAACTAGTTGAGGCCTTTAAGGTAGCGCCCATAGACACCACTGGGGCTGGCGATGTCTTCGCTGCTTCATATGTTTTCGCTAAGTTAATAGGCTTGGAGAGGGTTAGTAGATTAATCTTCGCTAATGCAGCGGCATCAATAAAGGTTACTAGAAGAGGCGCAAGGGCTGGGCCTAGGATTGATGAAGTACTAGAGTTCCTTAAGGCTGTGGGTTACGGTGGTTTAGCGGGCGAGATTAGGGGTGTTCTTAGCCAATAGTACGTTGGGGTTCAATTCCCTTAAGGACCTGTAGAGAAGCCACGTGAAAAACACTACTGAAGCCTCAACAATAATGGTCATGTACCTTAAGCCCAGTAACTCAGCTGATATGCCTAGGGCTATGGGGGATAGTATGCCGATTATCGTCATTATTGATGAGAAGGCGGAGTTCATAATGTTCCTCTCATCATCCCTTGAATCCCTTGAGATTACTATTAGGGAGAGGGGGTACGTTAAACCATGAGGTATGCCAAGTATTGCTAAGGCAACGGCGTACGCATACATGTTCGGTGAAAGTGTCATAACCACCATACCCACTATGGTTAGTATTGACATTGAAATAGAAGCGTACTTAACATCCCTAATGGGCCTTATTGAAATGTAAAGCCTTGTAGCGAAGGATGTTGTAAAGAACGCCGCGAAAAGTAAATACACTAGCGAGTTATCAGCGTGGAAGTACTCTATGGCGTAGATACCACCGAAGGCTGTCAGCATTGCGAAGGGTAGGCTATACATGGCATTATTATATATTGCAATCCTGAAACTAGCCTTACCCCATATTGAACTTAACTTAAACCTAACCCCACCAGGCTTCTCCGCTGGGAAGGGTAGCTTGGGGGATAACGCTACCATTACTGCTGAGAATACTGAGAAGAACAGGAAGGCATCCCTAAGCGTGAAGTAGCGTAGTATAATTGACTCAATGATTGGACCTATTGTTAAACTTAGGCTGAGGGCAAACGTGTATAAGGCTATTACCCTCTCCCTTGTCCCCTGATCCTTCCCTATTATGCTTGATGATGTTGCAACATTAGGCATTATTATACCAAGCAGGAAACCAACCGCAACTGAGGTTAACCAGAGGCCAATGTAGTTGACGAAGGGGTATATTATGAATATGAGGAAGTAGAGGAGTGTTGACGCCTCAAAAAGTATCCTCCTCTTAACTGAGTCCAATCTTGCGTTAACCCACATTGTGGCTATGAATGATGAAACGGAGATGACGCTGCTTAATAAACCAATTTCAGCCTCCGTGGCATTGAAGTACTCCCTGGCTATTAATGGTACAGTGGTCTGTATCATATTGTTGCTTGCCCTAGCCATGAATGTGAATGCTAGTAGGATAATCACGGTCCACATTAAGTCTCCCCCCTCTGAGCTACTTAAGGAACCTAATCTACTCATTTTCATTTTCTAAAGGCCTAAACCCAGCACCTTTTATAAAACTTACCCGGACAGTTATATAGATTTACTTTAAACCTACATAGATAATGTTATAATATATAGTTATTGAACCCTACTCAGTCAAGGCAATTTAATACACCAAGTAACGTGAGGCTTATGTTTATAAACAGATGTACTGCACTTAAGTGCGTGGGAAGCGGCGTTAGCGCCATTGTTGATGGGATTGTAGGTGGCTGTGTAGATGGCTACGTGGAGAAGCACACCTTCAAGAGCGGTGCTAGGTATGTTATAAAACCAAGCAACATGTTCATTGAACTTCACGTAATAAGTGAGGGCAATAACATTTGCGTGGAGATTTGGGATCATGGAATCAGCGCCGCGCCTGTTTTTGCCCAAAGTTTTAAGGATGATGAATTCGAGGATTCATTAAACTACATAATCTGCAGGATATATCAATTACTAATGATTAAGAGAATGATGAGTATTAGGCCTGAGACTGAAGCTCCCTTAAGCTTAAAAACCACGACCGCTAGGCATTAAGGAGATTAAGTGATCATGGGCCCTAGCGCTGATGAACAATGATGAGGATGAAACCCTCTTCACTATGATGTATTGATTCAACCGCATGTAGCAGTCGCATAATTTATTTATATGAGCCAAGTAACCCAAACCCCCAATGCTTAATGATAAGTCGAGGGAATTACTAATGGAGGCCCAATATGATTTCCCAATAGTGGACAGGCCATTCCTGGAATTAGCGGGAAGAATTGGAACCACAGAGGATTGGGTTATTGAGACCCTGAGGAGGTTCAGGGAAATTGGCTTGGTGAGGAGGATTGGGGCATTAGTTAACTATAGGGCTAGGGGTATGGTGTCGGCTTTAGTTGCTATGCGGGTTAATGATACTGCGATTGATGAGGTTGCAATGGAGATTAATAAAGATGAGCATGTGACTCATAATTTCCTCAGGCTTCACAACAAGTACAACGTATGGTACGTTACTAAGGCCATTAATAAGGAGGAGCTGGAACGTAAGGTAAAGGAGGTAGTGGATAAGTTTAACCTAAGCTCAGAGGACTACGTTATACTTTACGCGGAAAAGACCTATAAGATTGATGTTAAGTTTGACCTAAACATTGGGGTTTCTAGGGCTAAGATACGTAGATTACCTGAAAACAGCCTTAAATTGACGGATGTGGGGTTGCCTATGGATTTCTACGACATGATTAAGTCAATTAAGGTGATTAAGGAACCCTTCAATGAGGTTACGGCTAGGTTTAAAATGCCCATGAGTAGGTTTATTGACTTAATAGGGGAGTTGAGGGATAAGGGCGTCATAAGGGACTTCTACGCAATGATTGACCCTGACTTAGCGGGCTTTAAGGCTAATGCAATGGTAACCTTCAGTATAAGCGACTGTGAGGAGGTAGCTAATATTGATGAGGCAACCCACGTGGTGAAGAGGATTACTGTTCCAGGTAAGTGGAACCATAACTGCTACTTTATGATACATGCGCTTAATTATAGCATAATTAACGAGGTTGTGAGGGATAGGTTAAGTAAACTGGGGGTTAATGAGTACGAGGTTTTACCAAGTGTTCGTAACCTACTGCCTAATATGGCTAGGAGGATTGAGCAGTAGACTTAGGTGTAAGTTAGTCTCAACATGCGTAAATTATCTGTTTTACAATAGTATCATTTACTGAAGGGGCTTCCTCACCTTGAACGATTGGTTAAAAGTTTAAAAGCCATTTCATAGGCGATCTCATGGTGGTTTAATATACCTTTCACCATAGCCGTAGTGGCGGATGCACCTATACCGAGTAGGAGTAATAGGGATCTTTACTACAGTATTAGGGCTAAGGGTCATGTGGCTAGGTACATTTCAATCTCACGATTATCAATTAAACTTAATGGTAGTGACGTTAGTGTGGTGGTTGGTGATAATAAGGTTACCATTGATGGGGCCTTCCTTAGGAGCATGGGCTTCCTAATAGATGTTGAGCAGTTCTTTCACAGGGTCAGTGTGTTAAGGACTCTTGAGGATTCAGGAACCGTATTAGTGAATACTGTTGATGGCCTATTAAGGACTAGGAATAAGATAGAGACCCTGACCCTATTGGCTAAGAATAAGATACCGGTACCATCAACGGTCTCAACGGAGAGCCTATTGACGGCTTACACTGCGGCTAAGAGCATGGGCCAGGTGGTGATTAAGCCTGTTCAAGGCTCCAGGGGGTTTGGCTCAGTCATGATTACTGACCCGGATGTAGCCTTTCAGGTGGCTAAGTCACTGCTTGTTGTTAGGAAGCCTATATATGTTCAGGAGTACGTGAAGAAGCCTAATAGGGACATTAGGGTCATGGTTATTGATGGTGAGGTATTCGGATGCATGATTAGGGTTGCAACTGATGGCCAGTGGAAAACCAACATTGCCCAGGGGGCCTACGGTAAGCCATGTGATAGGGTTGACGAGGAGCTTAAGGAATTATCCATCAAATCCACTGAGGTTCTTGGATTAACCTACGCTGGTGTTGACGTTGGTGAGGGGCCTAATGGGTACGTGATTTTCGAAGTCAACGGTAGCCCTGACTGGCAGGAATTAGCATCAGTCACAATGAATAACCCAGCACCTAGGCTTGTTGAGGTAATGGAGAACATGATTAAGAAATAAGCGCCATAGCCTCAATGATGCCCTACCTATTAACTGGTTCTGATTCCCTCCATAATGTTTCAAAGTAGGTCTTAGCTATCTCAATAATGTACTCCTGCGTTGAGTATAGTGATAAATAGTCTGCGCCGTATTGAATTGTTAATAATACCCCATCCCCAATGAAACCTGCACCAAACATCATATCCCTAACCCTGAGGCTAACCCTAGGTGGCAGGGTCTTGGCATTATTGACTAGGTCCTTTGTGACAAGTAGTTTAACTTCAGACTTCCCTGCCGCCTCAATGATCATTGAGGTTATTTCATCGTCAAGGAGTTGGCCATAGGGTATTGCAATACTAACCTCCTTCGCATTCCCCATCATGATTACCCTAGCTAAGTTCTTAGCGTTTTGAAGCCCCTTAATTGTGAAGAGGGTTTCACTTCTAGCCTTAATTGTCCTCTGGTTTGAAGCTTCATAAATCATTTGAAGAGTATTGATTACGGGCTTAGCCTTCTCAATAATATCATTAACCCTAGAAACAGTAATACTGAAAACCTCCTTAGGCGGCTTAGCCGCAAAAACCTCAGGCCTCTTACTTGAATCAACATCAATTATACCTAACTTAACCATACCCTTCAACACACTGTAAACCTTAGATGATGGTACACCGGCATACTTAACTATTGAACTAGCAGTTAACGGACCCCTCTCAACCAGAGTCAAATAAACCTTAAGCTGATACCTAGATAAACCAATCATTCTTAACAATGAGTTAACATAGTCATCCATCATACTTAAACACCACACACTATGAAAGGGTTCTTCTATTTAAATCTACGTTAAGACTGAAACACAATATCACACATGATAAAAACACCATTCAATACTTATCCATAGATATATAACAAATGATACTACATTTTAATCTATGTAATATAATCATTTAGGTTTCTATGATATTTTTCCTTAATTTAAGTATTCCTAATTATTGCAATACATCAATGCTAAATTATATATATTCCTAGCTAATCATTAATTCAAAGTCATGTCTTATTGTTTATTGTCTTTTGTTGGTGTTGTTTATTATTGTTGGTTAAATTCTTTTTCTTCGAAGGTGTAATGTGGGGTTGATGAGGCCAGTCCCGGTTTCGAAGAAGCACCCACCAAAAACCCACGA
>NZ_JAGDXD010000021.1 GCF_023256255.1 Caldivirga sp.
TACCAGTAACCTTAATTAATGGTTATAATTCAATAAACCCAAGCCTAACATGCAGCAACGCTAGCGGCTACTTAACGGGAAACACTATTAAATACCCTATTAATAGCCTAATATCCACGTATAATGCCAATATGCCTGCAGTAGCCGCATTAATGGGTGAGGTCTTTGCTTCAATACTCTCAGAGTCCCTACCATGGTGGGCCACCACCATTGAGACCATAGTCAGCGCATTCATACCCATTAACCTGTATAGTCAAAGCAACTTCTCAGTCGACGCAACCATCCAGATCTGGTTCAATCCAGCTAACCAATTCTTCATAACCATAATTGGAAGCCACCAGTTAAGTAGCGTAACCGGCTCAACGTCAGCCTACCCAAGTGGTTTAATAGTTAATTACACGAATTACTACTTAAATATCCTGTCCTGTGGTTAATAAAAATTATGAGCTTAATTCTACTTGGAAGCAGTTTTCGCTTACGTAGCCTGCATTGTAGTAGCCTGAGGGTACTGTGCATTTGCCTATCCCTGTTGGCTGAGCATACCCTCCCACGTTACTTAAAGTTAAATTGTATAGATACGCTACGCCCTGTAGTTCATGACTAATGAACTGGGTTAACCCTAGCCAAGTGCCATTGCCCACCAATTGGGGGGTTGGGTTAACTGTATCGTAGACGTAGTCGCTATAGAACATCAAAACGCCTCCACCTAAGCTTGGTAAGCATGCGTATTCACCATTGATTAAAGGTGTTTCTACGATGAATTGAGCGGCCTGCCAATTATCAGCCTCAGCCCCTATTGTAAGTGGGTAGGTTTCATTATACGTGACCTCGACATACGTACCATTAGGATATCCTACATACCAATTAATGTACCATGTTTGATTACTTGATGCTGTGTGGCCGTACTGTATGTTTACGGTAATTGTTGAATACTGTTCAACATAGTAGCCACTAAGGCTGACTGGCGTAATTAAATCGCCCTGGGGTTCATCTGCATAGAAGAGTTGGTAACTGGAGTACTCTTGTGATACCTGCTCCATCCATATCCATCCAGCCTGCGCATATGGCGTATACCACTGGTTGCCTGGAGACAACCCTACCCAGGCGGCCAATGCCTGATTGCTTATGCAGCTTGGGTTTAGTGAAAATTCAGGTACCGTTATCCATGCTGTAATAGCCTCAAAGGTGTCATTACCGTATTCGCTATATCCACTATCGTAGGAGGCCACGTAGCCTGACCATGTTGAATTAATCTCACTGGCTGTGACCAGGCCCTGTAACCTAACCCTATTAAGTTCCTCAATCTCATTCCTAGTGATTAATCTAATGCCTATGTCGACGTAATATGCCGTGCCACTTCTAGTGGCGTACATTGTGACGTATATTAAACCGACCCTAACGCCATTTGCATAAACGGTGAAGATCCACTTATAGTATATTGCACCAATACTGCTATAGACCGCTATCGGCCCCTCCTTAACCCACGAGATTTGGAAGCCCTCAGAGTCCATTACTAATAAGTTGTTGTTGATGTAGCGCCTCACCACGGGTATGGCATTAAGTATCTTCAACACGAGGCCTGAGGCCTCCCTAACATGGGGCATTAGGGTGCCCATGGGTTCGTTACTGAACCAGAAGTAGCTGGGCATCTTAATGCTCATGCCTAAGGGTAGGCATACGTCACTGTAGGATATGTTAAACATGGGTAATTCAACATTGAAACACCCCCACGTGACGCTCCTAGACTCCCCAAGATACTCAATGACCGGGTTAGATATATTGTACGCGTAGTCTGCGTAAATACCGCCATTAACCCTAATTACGATGCTTAAGCTGTAATTAGCCCTAGTCTCAAAGGGTACACTTACTATAAGCTTGCTTTTAGGGGTCAATGTAACGTTTAGTACTATTTCATCACCATCAACGCCTATTGATGCCTTAACCAATCCCACCAATGTCCCATTCTTACCGTAGGCCACGTAGCTAAAATCGTAAGTCAAATCCACTATACCGTAAATGTACTTTGAGGCACCTTGAGTATTATTAATAATCGATTGAAGTATGGGCCCACCGTTATAGTGCATTTCAGCGAACCTTAAGTAGCCATTATCCGTAAACCTCCTTACACTAGGAATATTTACAAGGATCCTGTATACGAGGACTTCAGCATCAGCGGCGTATTGAAACGCTATTGTGCTGAAACCTAAGGAAACAGATGGTGGGTATGAGACATCTGTAGTAAGACTGTAGGGTATGCATAATTCACCGTCAGTGACATTGAACATTGATGCATTAAACATTAGGCACTTGGATTTAGCATAAATGTACGTTAGGTATGAGGATTCCTGTATAGTCGCATTAACCCTTACAACTGTAAGCGCATAGAGCTTATTGTTAATATACACTACTAACCTATAATCAGTATATCCATTATTACTACGTACCCAGAGACTACGTGTAAGGGCCAGAATAATAACCGTAAGAATTAATAAAATTATGGTAATTACCTTAACCTTCAATCCGTTACCCATGATGAAGTATCACATATGAAATATTTAAAGCTTTTTCAATAGGAATAATAACAATTATAAAGTAGGGTTTTTATATACCTTCGCATTTCCAATTTATGGCTGTTAAGTTATGGATCCTGGTCCTAACCACGTTTTTAGCTTTACTCATCACATTTATTATCCTTTATACTTTCAACTCTTATCGTAATGCTTCTTTCAATGATTCCCTCATCTTGGTTGAGGTGTTGTTGCCTAATTCCTTCACTGTGGCTGGCCCATACGCTAAGCTACTCTACGCTATGCTTGGTTTACCTATTAACTCAACCCTAAGCCCAATAATGCTTACTAATAGGCCTAGTGTTAGGCTTGCATGGCATGTGGACTACTTAACCGTAATCCTAAGGAATGGAAGCAGAATATTCATTGAGGCTAGGACGCAGGAAATACAAATCAAGGCTAATGGCATTTGGCTAACAATAACACCAAACAACATTAAGCCGAAGTACGAAATAAAGGTAATCAAGGGTAATGAAACATTAAAGGCATTAATGAGTGTTGTTAGGTCTGTGCGGGTTTATAGGCCTATTTACCCTCCTCCAAGCAAAATCATGAGCATTATTAATGGTTTTAGGGTTATGTGTAGGCTTCATGGTGTTGTCTGTTCACCACCCTTGCCTATTGTTGAGTGGCTTAAGGCTACCCATAGGTGGCTCATGTTTACGTATGTTTACCTTGGTTTCGACTCCACACCAACATGGGCACTCTCAGCATTCATTAACCTGAATTCAACATACAGTATCTGCGGCTATGTGTATCCTGGTAATGGGAGTGACCTAGTAGTGCCGGTTAACGACTATGCGGGCATACTCCTGAGCCTTCAATTCAATAGCCTCAATTAACATACGGTAGAACCATAAATTCACGGTAAACTTATTGCCCCTCTACTGCGCAATATTGAGCGGGTAGCCTATGTAGATTGTTGAGACGCCTATAGCATGTATTCCGGCCGGTATTATTAAACCTATGTCAAATACATGGTTCACGGTATTGAAGACGAATTACTGAGCATTATTGGTATCTTAGGTATGCTTCTTGGTTAATCTGTTGATTGATGGGGGCAGGGTTTATAAGCTTGCTTGTGTTTAATTGCTTGGCGATTTGATGCGTTGGTGGTTGATTTTGCTTATTGTGGCTTCTGCCTTAGGCATTAGTACGCTTATTGCCTACAGTTTTAATAAGCCAGTGAATGGTAATTCAAGCATTCTAGCTGTAGCCTACTTGCCCACTACATTCACAGTAACTGGACCTTACGCAAAAGCATTCTATAATGCCTTAAACATGTCTTTAAACTCAATAGTAAGCATAAATGAACTATCAGGCAAGCCTAATGTTAAGCTTACATGGCATATTGATGAATTAACCCTAATACTGCTAAATGGAAGCAAAATAAGCATAGAGGCTAAAACACAAGTAATCCAAGTAAGAATCAGCAACAAATGGATAACAGTAATGCCAAACACCATAAAACCAGGCTACGAAATAAGGATTGTTAAGGGTGGTGGATTGCTTAATGCCCTTAATGAATTAGCGTCAAAAATGCCACCACCAATGTTTAGGGAACCTTATGTGGTTGTTACCAGTGTGCCTATAGTTCATAAGAAGATTGTGAGCTCTAAGCCTTACCCGGTTTGTTCACAGTATGGCTGTATTCAGGAGTTTAATGTTACTGAAATTATTACCATTAATGAATCATACCTATACAAAGTGGGCTACACTGGTGGTGATCCTACTTGGGCTTTAGCAGCCTTCGCCAATGTTAATAAATCCAGTGTGATATGCGGCTACACTTATCCTGATAATGGTAGCAACTTGGTTATTCCAAGTAGTGACTATGCGGCCATACCGTTGACCGTTGACCAATATGCTAAGCAGTTAAGGAATGTAACCAATGAGAATTCCCTAGGAACAGTAGTGTACAGCTACGGTATATTAGCTTTTGGTATTCAGCCTGCCTTCGCTATTTGGAGGCCAGCGTTACTATTCAACATTTGGGTTCCTGGCTATGAGCCTTACATTGGTTGGATGCCTTTAAGCACTGTTAATGGTGTTGTTGATTGGCTAGCCACTGGGGTCACTTTATGCACATCCATTAAGCCTAACGGTGATGGTTATGAGACCTTACTCTCAGCAAGCGTAAATAACGTGAATTATACGGAAGCATACTTCTACGTTACTAACTCATCAACAAGCGTTGTTAATGGGGTAACCGTATCAACATTAACTTTAAGCGCACAGCTTGGTTCAAGCATGGAGTGGGAGAGTAATCCAGGAACAGTAACCGTAAGCAATGTAACATACTTACGTCCAACTATAGGCAGTTGGCCATGTAATGCAAACTACACATGCTACCCATCTATGGCGTTTGAAACCAGTGATACATCATCATCCTTCTTCAGCAACAATACTGGCTTTGCTTTAGTATTCTCCATGGGTGATAATCCTACTGATGCTGCTAATGGTGAGTGGCCACTATACTACTCAATCAGTAACGATACCCTAACGTGCAGTGGAATATGGGGCACTGCCGCAGTAGGCTCAATCTGGCCACCAAGCAGTGGATTATGGGGCGCCGGTGGTTTAACCGTTGAGTATCCTGGTGAACCAGTGAGTTATGAAGCCATAATAGGCTCATTAAGCCAAATTAAGAGCAGTGTAGCCAACACTGTGGATATATCATGCCAGTATGTTGATACTGAGTTAAGTGCATTAAACACTGAGAGTTCAAGCTGAGGGGTATTTTGGTTCTAGGTCGCTTCCAGGGTTCATCCTTGGTAATGTCACGGTTATCACCTTCACTAAGGCACTGGTTACGATGCCTAATGGCACTTACTTGACTCATAAACAGTAACGATAGCCAAGTCATATATTCATGCATAATGGAGGTTATTAACGCGAAGTCCTAGAGGGATTTGACAAGGCACACGTACTTGGGAGCACAGTGTACGCAGTATGCCTACATCAAGATCTACTACGGTAAGCTGGCACCATGTCTCCAGCCTTGGGACTGCGCAATAGGCTTAACACCCCCATAATCAGAAACCCCAATTGGCCGCATCTGGGAATACTACTATGGACCAAGGGGCATTTGGTACAACCTAAGGATAACCCACGGCTCACCAAGCTACGTATACATACCTTAAAAACCAACAAGAAAAACCACACCCAAACAGCGCACCTTAAAAAGCCAGCAAGGGAAACCTAATCATACTAGTCAAATTACTCGTGACGCCTAAGTCACGCTTGGGGGATTTGAACCCACGCAGGCCTACGCCAACGAGGCCTTAACCATCATCAATTTGCTGAATCTTTCATGGTAAATCAACTTATTGGGAGCCCTAACATGGATCTCGGATGGTGAGCCAGTATAGGCACACCAAAGCTTTTCAGAATAATCCCTGGATCAACATTAATTATCACTAATACATCAACATTGCTTGATAATGCACACTCACCCTCTGTGACCGAGCCAAAGAGACAAACCTCGGCATTAGGGTCTATAGACTTAACAACCTCCTTAATGATACGTAGGTACTTATTAAGGTTCCTAAATACATCCTGCCTCCTCCTGGTATCCTTAATTAAAGGATCTAGCCCACTGCTCATTATTTCATTAACAACCTTAATTAACCTTTCAGCCCCTCCTCGTATACTCTCTCGGCACACACCTGGCACTAATGTAGGCATTCTTAAGTACACCCAATTCAAATAGATACTTATCCGTAATTCATTCATGATCTATTTCTTATCGCTTAACGCAACATCGCGTAAGAATCAAAGTAAATAACGTATACTGTGCGTTCGCGGATATTGAGCACCATATTTAAGAATTTTCATCTTCAGGAATAACTGAAGGGCTTATCCAAGGTTAAAGCGGCTAAGTCGTACAAGGCTTGGTGAACTTAAGCTAATGCATGCTTAGGGTTAGGTGAACCGTACCCACCGCCTCCAGGAGTCATTATTATTACCTCGTCCCCTGGGTTTAGGTCTATTGAGGCCTTGCTTGGGAGCTTAACAACGGTTCCATCACCCCTCTTGACAAGGACCTCGCCAGGCTCTCCATCGTTACCACCCCACAAGCCCCAGGGCCTCGTCTTGAATCTCTCAGCCATTATCGAGAGCCTAGCCCTCGTCAGCACCTTGAATGACCTAATGATACCATCACCACCACTATAAAGGCCATCACCACCACTGCCCTCCCTGATCCTATACCCAGTGAATAACAGTGGGTACTGCCTCTCGGCAATCTCAATCGGCGTATTTAAGGTATTAGTCATATTAACATGAACACCACTAACACCTGACTTGCCTGGTCTACCACCAGTCCCACCACCAATTGTCTCGTAGTACGCCCAATAACCGCCATTTGGTAGTGATCCACCAATCATCACATTCATCATAGTCCCAGAACCAGCTGCAGGCACACGGTCCGGCAGCGCTTTGGCTAATGCCCTGAATACCACGTCAGCTATTCTCTGCGTGGTCTCAACATTGCCACCGCTCACGGGCGCTGGCTTTCTTGGGTTAACGAGCGTACCCTCGGGGGTCATGACATTAATAGTTCCATAAAAGCCCTCGTTCGTTGGTATATCACCCTGCATTAACGACCTAATTGCAAATGACACCGCGGAGAAGGTGACTCCATAAACAGCGTTTATTGGCGCCTCGACTTGCTCATGAGTGCCGTTGAAGTCCGCCTTAATACCTCTCTCATTAACCTCAACAGATACCTTAATGGGTAATAACTCGTCGCCAAGCTCCATGTAATCAACCGCCTCATAAATGCCCCTGGGCCATTTACTAATCTCCATCAGGGTTAACTTCCTGCCATATTCAACACCCTCCCTCCACGCATTGATAACATCATTAACGCCATATTTATCAACCAACTCCTTAACCCTGGCAACACCAACCTTATTAGCAGCGAGCTGGGCAGTTATATCGCCAATGGCTGTTTCAGGGGTCTTGAAGTTGCTGAGTATGATGTTGAGAATATCACGCTGTAACTCACCCTTAATCATAATCTTGACTGGCGGTATGACTAAGCCTTCCTCATATATTGTCCTGGCGCTTGGGTTAATACTACCTGGTATTGGGCCACCGACATCCACGTGATGTGCCTTATTAACGACATAACCAACGAGTTTACCATCGACATATATGGGTTCCATGACCATGACATCGTTTAAGTGGGTACCCGATATGTATGGGTCATTAAGAAGCATAACATCGCCAGGGCCTAACTCAACACCCTCCTTATTGAGCCAGTTAAGGATATTCTTAACGCCAACCCTAAATGAACCCAAGTGCACCGGTATGTGCTCGGCCTGAGCCACTATATTGCCCTCCGAATCCGTTATTGCGCAACTATGGTCCATCCTCTCACGGATATTAGGCGAGAAAGCCGACCTACGCAGAGCCACGCCCATCTCCTCGGCGATGAATACCGAAGCCCTAAATACTAATTCCCACGAGATCATCTTAAAGATACACCTACAGGCCCCTAATAAAGCGTTATGCATACTTATGCTTATTATATTCAGAAAGGTTGAATGATACCTACAGCTGGTTAGTTACCATGGGTTATTGGGATGTTTAATTATGTTGTTATTATGTATTAAAGCCATTATGAAATGTATTAGCCTAAAGTTAGTACGTAATCCTTACTTCGCCATGTTCACCAACCGCGGCCTTCCACCTCGGTGGAATCACTATTGTTGATCCGTACTCCTCAATTATGGCTGGTCCATCAATAACCTGCCCAGTGGGTATTTCCTCACGCCAATAAATTGGTACCTCAATCCATTCATCAAAGAATACCTTCCTGAAACTCCTCGGCTTAGCCTCACCCTCAGCCTTTGTCGCCTTAAACCTTGGTTTAATCCTCGTTATTACCGCGAATACCCTAATGGTAACGACCTCAATGGGCTTATTCAGTTTGAAGCCGTACGTTGCGTAGTGCCTATCATTAAATGCCTTCTCAACATCACCTATACTCGCCGGTTTACCAACGGGTATTGTTAATTCCCAGCCCTGATAGACATACCTAACATCGGCGTACCTAAGGAAGTAATCAACCCTACCCAACCTACTAAGTAATTCATCCTCGAGCCTCCTAAATCCGTCCTCGATATCCTTAGGAAATGATGCCCTAGCCTCAAATCTCTCATCAGCCATTAGTAGGCCTAGAGCACTGAAAGCCCCAGGCTCCGGCGGTATGATGATTGAGCCAATACCCAACTCCTCGGCTATGTATGTCGCGAATTGGGGGCCAGCACCGCCAAAGGCCATTAATGCGAAGTCCCTAGGGTCAAGACCCCTCTCTACAGTAACCAACCTAACGGCCCTAGCCATCTCCAGCGTGGCGAGCCTAATGGCTTCAAGGGCCACGTTAATGGGATCGCCAAGCCTTGCCAACCCCTTAATTGCGGCGTCTTTGTCAAGCCTCATCTCGCCACCGAGTAGGTAGTCGCCAATCCTTCCAAGAGCAACATTAGCATCGGTTAGTGTTGGTTCCTTACCGCCCTTGCCATAGCATATTGGTCCTGGATCAGCCCCAGCGCTAATAGGCCCAACCCTAAGGGCTCCAGCCTCATCACGCCAAATAATCGTCCCACCGCCACTGGAGACCTCTGCTAAGTCAATGAATGGAAACCTAACTGGGTAGCCACTACCCTTAATAAACCTGCCATGGTGAGCCTCACCACCAACCTCATACTCAGTAGTGACCTCAGGTTCATGCCTAAGTATTGATGATGCCTTAGCCGTAGTACCACCCATGTCGAAGGCAATCACATTTCTGGCGCCAATTATCCTCGAGAATTCAGCTGCAGCTACAGCACCAGCCGCGGGCCCAGACTCTATTAACTGCACAGGCCTTTTAATGGCCTCCTCAGCATCTATAAGACCACCAGCACTGGACATTATAAAGAACCTACTGATACCAAGTTCCTTAAGGCCCTCAGAAAACCTTGATATATACTCGCTAACTATTGGCATGAGAGCGGCGTTAACGATGGTTGTTGAGGCTCTCTCATACTCCCTAGGCTCAGGGGCTACCCTACTCGATAAGCTAACGTATTTAAAGTACTTCTTAAGTACGTTACCGGTAATCTCCTCATTGACTGGGTTAATGTATGAGTGTAGGTATGAGATGGCTACGCTAATGACGCTCATTGATTTGGCTTTAATGGCGTATTCCTCAATCTCCCTAGGGTCAGCATGCTTGGTCACGGTGCCATTAGCTAAGACTCTTTCATTAACCTCAAACCTAAGCTCCCTTGGAACCAGTGGCCTCGGTTTATCGAACATTAAGTCATATAACCTAGGCCTATTCTGACGCCCAATCTCAATAACATCCCTAAAACCCCCAGTAGTGAACAAAGCCACCCTAGGTAACTCAAGGCCAACCTGCCCAAGCAATGCATTAGTACCAATGGTAGTCGCATGAAGAACCTCAGAAATATGCCCCCTAATCCTCCTTAAACCATCAAACACAGCAACCTCAGGACTTCTAGGCGTTGATAGAATCTTAATCGAGTATATAGTACCATCATCCCTAAGAATCACGAAATCCGTAAAAGTACCGCCAACATCAACTGCGACGACAACCATGAGTTATCATTAAGTTTATGAAGGTAGTGTTTTTAATGTTTTATCCTGAGTGTATATAGTGATATGTTCGAGATTTTAGTGCCCAGTATTCCGATATATACCAGTGTTGGATTTGTTGGTTTTTGTAATGTATCTCTAGTAGAGGTTGACGGGAAGTATGTAGTAATTGATCCAGGGCACTTCGGCAATAGGGAATACTTACTGAACGCATTAAGTAGGCGTGGATTAAAGGTTAATGATATCAACTATGTAGTATTAACGCATTTACATTATGATCATGCAATTAATGCGTTAATTTTTAAGAATGCCAGGGTAATATTATCAGAGAAGGAGAGGGATTATGCATTGGCTTATCGAGAGCGTGATCCGTACATCGCCGATATGCTTTTAGATTTTTAGATTTATTGAAGAATAGAATTTATTATGTAAAGGAGAGTGATGAAATACTTGGCATGAAAATAATAGAATTACCCGGACATACAGGTGGTACCATGGGAATTCTATTAAAAGACGGTACCACATTTGTTGGAGATGCAATCAAATATATTAATGACGCTATTAATAGGGCAACCTCATTTACTTATTATGATATTAACGAGGCAAATAAAAGCATAGCAAGAATTCTCAATGTGGCAAAGATGGTTGTCCCAGGTCATGATACTCCATTCCAAGTAGAAAATGGTAATATAAAGCCCATTAACGAAGTGTAAAGGTTTATTATTTATAGACTTCCTCATCTGCCAAATCTTATCCTTGTTAACCAGAAAGGATGGCTCATTACTTAACACAGTAATTCCTAAACCTTTCAGTCTCTCCTCAACGATGCTAACTAATCGGTTGTAATCCCTTATAGTCTCTAGTAATGGCAGTAAAACCAAGCATTCCATCGAAGGTAATGTATGCTTAATAGCA
>NZ_JAGDXD010000022.1:0-36512 GCF_023256255.1 Caldivirga sp.
CCTAGGCAACAAGGCACTAAGCAAACCACGCAAAACACCCAAAGCCTCATCAAAGTTGCCGCCGCTAGACTCGGTGAATACGTTATCTAAGTCCTGGGTTATGGTTTGGTTAATTCTCTCACTCCAAGGCATGCCGTAAAGCTCAGCGGCAAGTATTAGCTGCTCCCTTGAGACGCTTGTGAAGGGAACCTTCTTGAAGGCCTCTGTTAATGCTTTAAGTAACTCAACCTTAACGGCATCATCATTAATAATCCTAGCTAATTCAAGGGCACTTGAGGCGTACGCCCAAAACCTCAGCGCTGAGTAATCCCTAGTAACAAGGTAGGGCTTACCAGCATTAATGCCCACTAATTCACCGAATGCAGCGTAGGGTGTGAACTCAGCCTCCACTGTATGTGAACCACTGGGTAGTGGAATGGACTTATGGTACCCGTCTAACTCAAAGTAGGGGGAACCATCAAGCTTAACTAATGCGCTACCCCTATAACCAATGACCACTAGTTCACTTGAATCACCAGCGTTAACACTTAGCTTAAACTTCCCATCACCAATAGTATCCCAGGTAAGTGGCTTTATGTTTCGGAATGAACTCGCAATCACAAATACTAGCCTTGCGCTAAGTTCATCAAATGACCTAGTAACCATACTAGGTGTTTAGGCATTACCTTAAAAGCTTAACCTCCTTAGATAATAGTAACCTCAAGGTATTTAAATACCTATTAGGCATGCTTGATTATGAAGCTTAAGGTTACTGAGGTTCTTGACTTAACCTGGAAGTTTTACAGAAGGTATGTATACTCATGGGAGATCAATATTGGTTTTATTACAGCCTTCATAGCCTTCGTACTTAGGGCCATTGCCTCAGGTTCATTAATGCCACTTGCATTAACGGGTCTAGTTAATTCACTGGAGAGCTCAGCATCAGGAGGTTCATTGAGTATTAGGGAGAGCGGGATAATGAACTCAATATTAATGATACTAGCAGCCACTATAATATACACAGCTACTGAATGGTTGTTTAAGCCATTTTGGAACACTATAACTAAGGCTATTGTTAATATTAAAAATGATGTCATAATGGAGATTAATGGCTCAAGAAACTCGAGGAACGTAAACGACATGGTTGGTAGGTTAGCTAGTGATGTAGACTTCGTAATGTGGAATATTGGAGGCATGTATACTACATTCACGCCCAACATACTGACAGCGGCAGTATCATTGGCAACAATATTTCAATTAAACCCAATGATAGGTGCCATGGCTGTTGCCGCAACGCCATTCTCCCTCCTAATAATGGAACCGTACATAAAGGGTGTTGAGGAAGCTAGACAAGTGGAGAGGGGAAGCTACAGTGAGGTTATTCACTTGATTAACGAGTACTTTAAGGGTAATGCTGAACCAGAGCAAATAAAGGAGGCACTAAATAAGTGGTATAAGGGCATGACCAAGCAAATCTTCTACGACAGAACTTACTGGTCTTCATCATTTGCGTACAGTTATGTAGTGCCATTGTTATTGACTATATTCGGGATCCATGAAGTCGAGAAAGGGAAGTTACCTGTAGGTAATCTGGTTGGCATAGTGTACGCAGGCCTAAACGTCTACTCACCATTAATAAACGCACTATGGGGCTTATGCGTATTAGCTCAAAACATGGTTCCAATGCGTAGAATAATGCAGTTAAGTGAGAATAATAAAGAGGTAGCAACTGCATCAATGCCGTAGGATTTGAGAGAAACAAGCCTTAGAATCAGCTGTAGTTCCTTTATTAACATCTAATGATTAATGATAATATGAGATAGAGATGGAATAAAAGAGAATTCAACTTTCATTACGATTATTAGCATTACTCAGCATTTACCAAGAATCTTCCTCCACTTCACAATACTCATTAATCCCAATAATAGTGTACGCATATTAAGGGGGTATGTTAACTGGGCTACTTAAATGAAACAATCTATGCGGGCTTAGGGCAACAATATTCTAAGGTAAATCAAACTACCCTTACCTAAAAGATCCTTCTCAGAATAAGGGACACATAGACAGGTAAGGGGCAGTAACGTATTTGTACTTTGTTTTTATGATTTAAAGACAATTGAATCATTCAATTTACTTTGAAGGATAGTGTACTATGCTATTAAACTAGGAGGAGGAAATAGTCCTGAGGGCTAAGTAGATTTAGGTGAAATTCCGAATAATTCTTATTAGTTGCTTGTGTGTTTTAATAATTGTGGATTTGATTGATCGGAGAAGGTTCATTAAACTCATGTTGAGTATGGGTGGTTTAGCGTTACTTAGTGGTTACGTTAGTAATCAGTTACCTGAAATTAGGGCCACTGGTGTTAAGGTGCCTCCTAATTCGCATGTATCTGCAGTTAGGAGTTATGGTGGAAATTCAACATCATCTAGCGTTGAGTTAACCCCTGAATACCTTTGGTATATTGTTCAAGTTGGTCCAACTCCATCAGTGAACTTAAACAATTATACCCTAGTCGTTGATGGTCTTGTTAATAATCCCCTTAAGTTAACTTACGATGAAATCACTTCATTACCATCCGTTGAAATCACAAATACTCTTCAATGCGTTTCGGATCCATACTTCCTAAAAGCCACGGTAAGATGGAGGGGTGTTAGATTAAGTACTATACTTAACATGGCGGGAATATCCAAGAACGCAGTTAAGATCATTGCCTATGGCGCAGATGGGTACACCAGTGATCTACCTCTCTGGAAGGCTATGGAGCCCGATACCCTAGTAGCCTACATGGCTGATGGAAACCCCTTACCTAAGAACCATGGTTATCCTGTTAGGCTAGTGGTACCTAGGTGGTGGGGGTATAAGAACGTTAAGTGGCTGGTTAAGTTAACGGTTACTGATGAGAATTACTTAGGCTACTGGGAATCCCTAGGTTACCCTGATATAGCTAAGAAGAACACTGGTGATTAGGGTAATGCGGATTAACGCAGTTAACCCAAATACAATAGGGATAATAATCCAAACTGAGGTTGCATCATTTGCACTACTCCTCAGCCTACAACCCCAGTTAACACCATACTTACTCCCCCTCATAGCGGCTACGGTAATTATACCTGACATAAACAAGAGCATATACTCCCCATCATTTCAAAGACAGACCGCATGGGTACTATTGGCGTTAGCAGTCATGGAGGCTATTACTGGGTTCGCGGCTGGACCCGTTTCATCGAATGTAATCTTTAAGGCAACCGGGGGCTTATTAACCAGGGGACTTAGCATTCAACTTCACATACTCCTAATAGATCCCTTAGCCTTCTTCTTCATACTGCACATAGCCAGCGGCATAGGATTATCATTGATTAGGCGTGGTATAAGGTGGCCACCACTATATAGGTTTATAATACCAATGTTACTCCTCATGGGCTTCGCTGCAGTGGTTTACCTTGATAGCCTAATGCTTTAGGGAATCTTAAGTTAAGTATACGTAAAGCGCCGTTAGCAGCAATAGGGCTATAACTAGGTAATCTAGGTGAGCTGGGTTAATTTTCATTAGGGTTATTGATAATCTGTTAATCATTAGCATTAGGCTCACTATGGATAATACACTTGCTAACACGTAGACTATGCTCAACAGGAACACGTATAAGCCACTTCACCAATAAGGCTAACGGGGCCAACAACAAAAACTGGAATAGGCACAATAGCAGAGGAGGAGGCTATGGGAAAGCTGAATTAACTATACCCGAATGAATAGGTGACTTATTAACTTGGTGTAGGAGGAGGACCAGTAAAGTAGAGGCAATGAGTATAATCAGTAATATCAGAATACCCTTACTCATGCACTAAATAACCACTAAAGATTTTAAAATCTTACTCCAAGGCATATACTCCTTGTTTTCAGTATTTCAATAACTTGTCGTTGGGTTTAAATATCCATATTCTATGATTTCTTAGTAACCAATCCCTAATAAAAAGGAGGGGAAAACTGTTGGTTTAAATGTAAGTAAAAGGACTTTAACATGAGTAATCATGTGACTAAGCCAAGGAAAATGCAAGTAAATAACAGTAATAAGGAGAGGAACATGATTATTAAAATCGTTAAGGCTATTAAAGATACGTAACTAAGCCATTATCATAGAATTAAGTATAGGAGATAAGGAATACTTAGATTTAGGTTATAACGGCATTTGAGTTTCCTTAATGTTACAAAATATGCGTAGAAAATTAAGAGTAAGGATTATTTGAAGGTGCAACCCCAGTAGCTAACCCATAGAAAGCTGGTACATAGTATGTTTGATTATTAATAGTTACTTCAATAATTAATGGTCCCCCTACTCCATATCCCATTCCATCTGCTATGGGGGTTATACGTCCCCACTCTTGCATTGTCTCATTATACATTAAACTGTTCTGTGTATTTGAATATATTACCTTAAAGTTCTCAGTTTCAAATCCATATGTGACTTGTTGCGTATCTTGTGAGGGTATAATTACATAGTCATAATTAGCATTGTTATTTATTATCAATATATCAGGGCGATTTTGATACGTGTATATTCCATTGTTTGCAGTTACGAATAATGTTGTTACATTATAACCGAATTTCTGAGCTAAATTCCGCATTCCGTAAATTAACTTATTTGGATCATTTGCATTACCTCCGAATTCTAGTGTGTATTCCCCTATTGGTTGTCCTTGTGGGTTTAGTAATTCTGCCTTCAGGATAGTGTATCCTGCATTTTGTCCGCTGGTTACATATTCTATTATTTTTGTTGGTTTGAATACTAGGTATTGGTAGTTTGGTAGGTTCTTGTCTAGTACTGGCTTCTCTATTAAACCCGGTGCGTATAGGTAGAGTAGGCTGTAAGCCACAATGCCTACCACAATGACCACTACAACCACTATTAAAAACCTACGCATGATTCACTAACTAGCTTAAACTTTTAAACATTGTCGCAACATGCTAGGAGTATACTTCAAGTGTCTTGACTCCTCGTGGTGTAGGCTCTAGGCTCAGTAGTCTTAATGTCATTAATCGTAAGTGCTTAGTCTTGTTGATTTGTAATGAGTTGAATAAACCATTCAATTCAAGAACCATTAAACTGGTAGCCGGGCCCGGATTCGAACCGGGGTCAGTGGGTCCAAAGCCCACCATCCTTGGCCGCTAGACGACCCGGCTCACTAGAAGCAATGAGGAAGCCCTTTAAAAACACTACCCAATGAAAACAATGTGTACTGTGTGATAATACTTCATTCATCACTGTGTTTAGGGTAGTTGGCTAGTATCCTATCAATGATCTGCGCAATGGCTTTCTCAACCTCAGATGGTGCTTGAGCCTCCTCTGGGTACTCCTCACCGTTATACTCACCTGGTAGTTTCCTGGTGGCGTCAAGCCCTAGCTTACTCCCTAAGCCTGGTATGGGGGTTGATGGGTCAAGTTCCTCCGTAGGGTATTCTGGCATTACTACTACGTCCCTTTGTGGGTTTAGGTTAGCGGCTATTGCATACGTAACCTCCTTCATGTTTTTAACGTCAATATCATGGTCAACCACCACCACTATCTTATTGAATACTGGTAGTAGGCCCCATAATGCCGCCATAATCCTCCTGGCTTGACCCGGGTACCTCTTCCTTATTGAAACCACCGTCCAGTAGCCAACTCCCTCGGGGGGCATGTAGACGTCAACCACCTCAGGTAGTAGTTGCCTTAGGAGAGGCTTCATTACCTCGGTACCGAATCTTATTATGTTCCCATCCTCAAGCACAGGTTTACCCGTAACTGTTACAGGCACCACTGGGTTCTCCCTTGAGTAAACTGCAGTCACCTTTACGACTGGATACTCTTTCACAATGGAGTAGTAGCCAACGTGGTCTCCAAAGGGCCCCTCCTTAACGTATTCCCCAGTTAACTTACCCTCAATCACAATCTCCGCGTTGGCCGGGTATTCGACGCTAATAGTGGAGCCGCCCGTTAACTCAATACCCTCACCCCTGATTACCCCCGTCACCAGGACCTTATCCAATGGGTGAGGTACTGGTACGCCAGCCATAAGCATGGTTACTGGGTCTGGGCCAAGCACTACGGCTACCTCGGTTTCACCAGCATCAGCGTACTGGCTACTCCTCCTCCAAGGCATCCAATGCATTATGAACTTATCCTTCCCAATAATTTGAAGCCTATAGTAGCCGAAGTTTGTTACATCACCGTGCTTAATGAATGATACTGCGAAGGTTAGGAACCTGCCTGGTTCCTTAGGCCATTGCCTTATTGCGGGTAGCCTGAATAAGTCAATGTTACCCCACTCATTCTCCTTAACGGGAGCCTTATTGATGAGCCTAGGGAAGTACCTTGAAATGCTCCTTAATTCGCCAAGGGACTTTAAGGCATCAATTATTCCTGTTGGTGGCCTAAGGCTTGTTAACTCACTAATCCTCTCAGCAGCCTTACCTGGCTCTACACCATTAAGAGCAGTTAAAATCCTACTCCACTTCCCGAATAAGTTACCTACAGCCGGCAGTGTGTTCTCCCTAGTCCTCTCAATCATCACTGCAGGCCCACCCCTGTACATTAACCCCCTCAGTAATGCCGGTAACTCTAGCTCAACGCTAATTGGTTCATTAACCCTAATTAACTCACCCTCAGCCTCCAATGCCCTCAAGTAACTCCTTAAGTCATTAAACACCATTAATCCATGTTTACACTAAGGTATTTAAGTGAACCGCCTATGCCAACTTTTAAAACCAACCCCTCAACCCCCCTCTTAATGAAGCTTAGGCCTTGGTTAATTTCCTTTAGTCCAACAACCCTGACTAGCGCCTTCTCCTCAGTTACCTTAGGCACAGCCCTCTCCTGGTACCTTAACGGTGTCTTTAAGCCGCTAATATACGTCATAACCCTGATAGCCATAATGCTTGCCCAAGCTGGGGTTAACCTGATTCATGATTACGTGGACTACAGGACAGGGGTTGATGTTCTCTATAGGGCTGGTGGATTCTCACATAGGCCTAACCCAATAATTGACCTAGGCCTTAACCCACGTAGCGTTAGGATGGTGGGCTACTTCTTCATTACGGTAACCATAGCCTCAGGCGTATACTTAGCCTTAGTGGTCGGTTTCCCAGTCCTAATACTAGGCTTAGCCGGTGTACTAATTGGGATTGGTTATAGTGAAGCCCCATTGAAACTGCATTATAGGGGGCTTGGTGAGGCTTTTGCGGCATTAGCCATGGGTCCATTAGTCACCTGGGGCTCTTACATTGTTCAAACGGGTATTTACCTTAACCCAGCACCATTAATAGTGGGTATACCTAATGGATTATTCACACTACTCATACTACTGGGTTCAGGGGCTCTTGAACTAGACGCCTCAAGGAGGGTGGGTAAGTTAACGCTGGTTCTGCTGCTGGGGTTGAGGAGGGTTAAGTACCTAGTGTACGGTATTATCGCGTTCATTTACTTAACCTTAATTGCATCGGCACTACTCGGCTACATACCTTACCTATCCCTAGTCTCCCTAATTTTGATTCCAAGAACCCTTAGGCTCGCAGGCCCACTACTAAGTGGTGATGAGGGGGAGGTTAGGAGGCGGTGGAGGGAGTTGAGGCTACTGTGGGCCGGTCCATTCAGCGTTAGGTTAATTATCCTAGCCATACTAATAGTATCAATGATTATTGTTAAACTAGCACCATGGATACCTTAAAAGAGTGGGCTTAAACCCTCACTAGTGATGAGTGAGCTCCGTGCATGAGTGAGTGATGAGTTTGAATCAGCTGATTAAGCCTCAAGACTCATTATTTATTAAGTCAAGCCCCTTAATCACCCATGGAGTGCGTTAACACAGTTAAGGGGCTAATGGAGAGTTTAGTTAAGGACGCCTACCCAGGTGCGTCGCTTGTAGTAAACGCTAATGGTGAAACCTTAATCAACATGACTGTTGGTTACGCTCAGCTAAAGCCCATTGAGAGACCCATGAGGGGTGGTATGCTTTTTGACTTAGCCTCCTTAACCAAGGCTTTATCAACATCATTAATAGTGATGAAACTAGTGGAGAAGGGGGCATTAAGCCTAAGCCAGAGAGTGTCTGAATTGATTCCTGAATTCAGTAGGACTAATGCAGGTGTTAATGATGCTAAGGATAAGGTTAGGGTTTGGATGCTTCTATCGCATACCTCAGGGTTACCAGCATGGTTACCCCTCTATAAGTCTGCCTCAAGTAGGGATGAGTTAATTAACCAAGCCATAACCTCCTTCCCCGTTTACGAACCAGGCTCCAAAGTGGTTTATAGTGACTTAAACTACATTGTCTTAACTGCACTAGTTGAGAGGATTACTGGCCAACGCATAGACTCATTATTCCAGGAAATGGTAGCTAAGCCCCTTAACTTAAGTAAGGCGCTCTATAATCCATTATCAAGGTTCAGTAAGGATGATGTAGTAGCCACTGAGTACGTTAATGGCGATGCACTAGTGGGTGTGGTTCATGATGAGAACGCAAGGGCCATGAATGGGGTTTCAGGGCACGCTGGGTTATTCGCCACCGCTGAGGATGCCGCCAAGATAGCGGATTCTCTACTTGAATCCTATAGGAATGGGGTATTCCTATCAAGGCCGAGCATTAAGGCGATGTGGACTCCCTGGGCATGTGGTGAATCATGCTATGGTCTTGGTTGGCAAATATACAGGAGGGGTGTGACCACCAGTGGTGGGGATTTTCTAACCGATGGTAAGGCTTTCGGCCACACTGGTTTCACTGGTACTTCCCTATGGATTGATGTTGAAATGGGGTTAACAATAGTTCTCTTCACTAATAGGGTTCATCCAAGTAGGGATAATAGGAGGATTGATTACGCTAGGCCTGTTTTACATAATGCAGCTGTGTCATGCGCTGATAAGTTAATCCACCACTAATGCCTAATCATTAATCTTATCTTAAGGTTAAAATGCCCTTAAGGCGCCTGCAAAATTGTTTTAACGTGATTTGAGCATTAACTGAGTTAACTACTCTTCCTCAAATTCTTCTCCCTGAGAGGCCTCCTCGGGCTGGGTCTCCTGACCGGTGGCGGTTGCTCCTTGCCCCGCCTCTGGGGCTAGTTCAGCAACTGCGAAGGATGGACCAACCCTCGTTATCTTAACCTTAACCTTCTCACCAGGTTTAGTGTTCGGTATGAAGATTATGAAGCCTCTTATCTTAGCAACACCATCGCCCCTCTTAGACACTTCAGTTACCTCCACTTCCACAACGTCACCGACTTTCACTGGTTTTGGACCACGGCCCCTTCGTCTAGGCCTTCCCCTATTCATTCCGGAACCTGTTGACGTCCGTATCGCCGTTAATCCAGCAATAGTCCCCTTAATAAATGTTTCGTATATGTGGTAGGTTAAGCATTACCCGGGTGGTCAATGGTAATATTCGTTTTAAATAAAGGTAAATTAATAATCATTAACCGTGAATCATCCTTATTATCCTCCTGTACTTTAAGTAGAGGGAGTAGTCTATGTAAACCTTATCCTCAAGCATCTCGCTGATTGTCCTAGCTAACTTAACCTTACCTGGCAATTGATCGGTGGTTTCAATGTAGAATGCGTTGGATCCTGCGCCGCTACCGAAGGTGACTACGATTATTCTTGAACCAGGCTTAGCCTCCTCAAGAACCTTAGCTAGCCCTAATAAGGCTGAGGCATTGTAAGTGTTACCTATTAAGTCAACAACAATACCTGGCTTAACCTTCTCAAGTGGGAAACCCAACATTTGGGCAACCCTCACCGGGAACCTGGCATTAGGCTGGTGGAAAACCGCGTAATCGAAGTCACTCGGCTTCATACCTAACTCATCCATTAACCCCTTAGCGGCACCCATTATGTGCTTGAAGTAGGCTGGCTCCCCCGTGAAACCCTCGCCGTGAACCGGATACGGTGAACCATCCCTCCTCCAGAAGTCAGGTGTATCGGATGCGTATGGGTAAGTGTACTTAATTTCAGCAGCCAGGTTACTTGAACCAATAATGTACGCAACCGCACCAGTACCCACGGTATACTCCAGGTGTTCCCCTGGTTCACCCTGGGATGAGTCCGTACCGACAGCTATACCGTACTTTATTGAATTAGCCTTAACCAGGCCCATTAGGTTAATTATTGCGTCTGAACCAGCCTTACAGGCAAACTCCATGTCCACTGAGTAAACCTGCCTACTTAAGCCGAGCGCATCAATTAATATTGATGATATTGGCTTAACGGCGTATGGCTTCGACTCCGTCCCAGCGAAGACGGCGCCAACTTCACTTGGCTTCACCCCAGCTCTAGTTAAAGCATCCCTAGATGCCTCAACAGCCATGGTTACTGGGTCCTCATCAATGTACCCAACAGCCTTCTCCTCAACAAGGTACATGTCCCTTATCCTGAGGGCATCATCCCCCCATGCCTCCGCTATTTCACGGGTCTTAATCCTGTACCTCGGTATGTAGGCGCCCCAACCAACTATGCCTACCGCCATCACCAACACCCCTTCACTGGCCTTAACTTAAAGCCGTAGTAAATTATACCGTAGTCACTGTCCTCCTTAACCCTCCTGAAAACTACCTCAACCTCAGTGTTATCACTAAGCTTCTCTGGATTGGGGCAGTCAACCAATTGCCCAAGTACCCTAACTCCATTCAAGTCAACTATACCGAATATTAATGGCCTCTGCTTCTCGAAGTCTGACGTGACGCTCCTAAGCACAGTGAATTCAATTAACTTACCCCTCCTCGGTAACTCAACTTCATCAAACTCCCTTGAACCACATTCGCAAACAGCCCTAGGTGGGAAGTAAACCCTGCCGCATTTCCTGCATTTAAGGGCGGTAAGCCTATAGTACTGTGGTATCCTCCTCCAGTATTTTGGTACTGATAGGGATTGGTCAACCATACTACTTCACCACCTTAAGCATGAAGACTACGCTCTCCTGATCCACACCAACCATGTCCTCAACCACAGCAGCCTCGGCGTTTAAGCCATTAAATGGTTTATCACCCCTAAGCTGCATTGTTACGCTGGCTAACTGGTAAACACCTGAAGCACCCATTGAATTACCCACTGCCTTTAAACCACCATCTAAGTTAACCATAACCTTACCCCCTGGATCAAAGTAACCCTCATTAAGGAGCCTTAACGCACTACCCCTCTTACATAACCCCAGGGACTCCAAAGCCAGGACTCCAAGTATACTATATGTGTCGTGGACGCTTACTATGCCGTTGAAATCATTAAGTGGGTTAAGTGCCTTAACAGCCTCAGTAACTGACATTAGCACAGTGTAGTCGTTCCTAGATGCGAAGTATGAGTTTGATGCACCGAAACCATAGCCCAATACACCCACTGCCTGATCCTTGGAGTTGGGCTTACTGCATAGTACTAGGGCTGCTGCACCATCGACGAAGGGTGAGACATCGTAGAGCCTTAATGGATCGGCCACAAGCTCTGAGTCAAGTACATCCTTTAACTTAGCTGCCTTCTTAAAGTAGGCGAAGGGTGTTTTTGATCCCCTCTCATGCATTTTAATAGCCCATGTAGCTAAGTCCTCGTACTTATACTCGTAACTCCTCATGTACTGCTTAGCCATTAACGCAGCTAAGACTACTGGGGTTGCCCCGAAGTATGATTCATAGTCGGAGTCAAGTAGATATGATGCATACTTATTCTGCTTAAGCGAGGTGACTTCATGGGGCTTATCAACGCCAACCAGTAGTACGCATCCATCATTCATTGATGCCACGTGGTTTAACGCAACCATGAACGCGAAACCCCCTGAACCATCACCATTCTCCACCCTTATGGATGGCGCATTCCTAATGCCTGAATAATCCCTGAGGACATTACCTATCGCCATTTGCTCCCCGGCTAGTTCAGAGAGAGCGGATGCAATGTAGATTGCCTTAATGTCGGGGTTACCTGCGGATTCAAGGGCCTTTAAAGCAGCCTCGGCGAATAATTCCCTATAACCCTTATCGTAGTATCTACCTGGAGGGATAATGTGTACTCCATTTATATAGCCTAATGCCGAAATGCTCATCGACTTTCCCTTTCACATAAAGCTTAATAAATATTACACCGTGCTTAAAACAAGACACCATTATGGTGTTAACGCTAATTAAAGTTCAATGTGCATTATCGTGAAGCATCAGTTCAGTAAACCTTAAAAGTTAAACGCAAAAATAGTGTGTTTACATATGGTTAGTGTTCATGGTTTCATGATTGGAAGAAGCCTAGTTCTCGGTGATGCTGAACCAGCCTTAACAATACCTTCAATATACGTTACTGATGATGTAGGCAATACTAGAATTAAGAAGGCCATTAACGAGACTGGGGGTGACTTAGTGTTATCGAGTTACGTTAAGTTACCCGTCAGGGATAAGGCTGTTGAGTCAAGTGTACTTAACTTAACGGGTAACGTTAGTAACATTACTACACTCATCAATGAGTTAATTAGGGTTAGTAAACTAACCGTAGTTATCGTTGGTTGGCAACCTGATAAGGGGTGGTCAACAACCCCTCTCTTCACCAGTGAATTAAGTGTAATTAGGAATAAGGTTAAGGCATTTGCCTCCCTATTCCCTCACGACGTGTTTGAGTTAAGTGATAGGTACATTTACGTACTGTACATTAATCATCCCTCAGGCTAATGCGTTAAAGCAGCCACTACGCTTAGCCTTATTAGCCATTGTGTGGGCATGCAGTATTGGTTCAGGCATTCTATCCCTTAGGCATAGCCCTGAAATTAAAGTGAGGGCATCATTAAGCGTAACCATGTTGCCTACGCTTACGTAGACCTCATGACTACCGCATTTAACTACACCGCCAATAACCTCCCCATTACTTGGATCAAGTATTAGGGATTCCCTAACCTCACCGTAGAGTAATGATTTTGCAACTCCAATGGTTGGTAAACCCATTACAACCCCGAAGTGCGCGGCTATGCCAAGCCTATAGGGGTGGGCTATCCCATGACCATCAATTAACACAACCTGGGGTCTTCTACTAAGCCTCATGAAGGCCTTAATCATGGGTGAAAGTTCCCTGAATGATAATAGTGTTGGCACGTATGGGAACGTAACCTCACCTTCATAGCACCCATACTCAATAACGTGACTCAGCCTTATTGAGTAGGTTGCGGCCACTGAGTAGGCGTAATTACCCTTATACGCCACATCAATGCCTGTAATGAGGTCTATGGGTTGCTTCAACGGTGTAGTCACCACCATTGAGGCTAGCCTCCTCTGAACCATGCGTGCAGCCTCAAGGTTAAAGCCCCTTGGTATCCTTGACTTAACGTAATTCTCGCTAATAGTCCTCTTAACCATTCGGTTAATTCACCGATTAAACCAGGTTGAACTACCCTTTATTGGTTTCCCACAGCGTCCTCTTAGGTTTAAGCAATGATGAGCCCTAATGATTATTCAATGATGCTAATTCCTTAGACATCTCTATTATTCTCTTAACTATACTAGTGGTGCTGCATAGTTGGCAATTAACCATGTTAGGCATCCTAACAACCTCAACATTAATGCCTCTACTCCTCAAGGCCCTCCTAATCTCATCCTCAGTGAAGGGTTGGTTAGGCCCAAGGAGTATTACGTCAGGCTTCTCCTCCTCAACAACCCTGAACATGTCGTCCCCGTAACCAACCCTAGCCTTAGTCACGTACTCTAAAGCCCCAAGTACCTCAGCCCTTTGCTTAGCTGGTATTATAGGCTCCCTACCCTTAATCCGCCTAACGCTCTCATCAGTGGATACTACGGCTACAACCCTACCTAAACTCCAAGCGTACTTGAGGTAACCTATGTGGCCTGGGTGTATTATATCAAATGTACCGGCTACGAAAACCTTCCTTGAGGCTGACTTAGCTAGTTCACTCGGCTTCCTCCAATTAACATCACTTAGCTTAAGGATTCTTAAGGCGTCCAATAGGCCCTCTGCATATGATATTGTCGCTAGGGCAGTCTCATAATCACCAACCTTGAAGTAATGTAAAGTATCCTTAAGGTAAGCCTCAGCCAATTCAATTAATTCACCAATATCCCCATTTCCATTAGTACCCTTGCGCAGTGCCTCAATGGCCTGCTCAACGTTTCTAACATAAGTCATTACTCTATCGGCTAAGGCATTCATTAATTGCCTAATGTTACGCCGGGTTAAAAACGCTTGCGACTAAACAATACGTATCACGGTGCGGATACGTTAATGGGGTTAGAGCACGATTGAATCGCTTAGGCAACTTCACAATGCTTAAATAGGTGCCTCTACAATAATGATACATGAACATACTTCAAGCCCTCGCCCTACTAATAATAGTAATCGCAGTACTCTCATCATCATTATCCCTTTACTTTGAGGTTAAGTACTGGAGGAGTTTAAGGGACCCTAATGATGATGTTAAGTACCCATCTGTCACAGTAATCATGCCAGTCAGGGGCATTGACCAGAACCTTGAAGGCAACATTAAAAGCGTCTTAGAGCAGAAGTACCCTGCAGCAAGAGAGTACTTATTCATTATTGATGATGCTGATGACCCAGCCTACGGCTTAGTAAGCGGCATCACGAAACACTACAGTAATGCAAGGGTCATTATTAATAACGGCGGCTTCAATAAGGGTTCAGCATTAGCTAAGGGTATTAGTGAAGCTAAGGGTGATGTAATAGTTATTGTTGATAGTGACGCCTATGTTCATGATGAGTGGTTAATTAACCTAGTTAAGTTACTTAAGGCTGGTTTAGGAGCAGCAACAACGTACAGGTTCTACGTACCATTAAGTAGGTTAAACCTTGGTTTACTGCTTAAGGCCAGTTTTAACATGATTGGGATAACTGCAATGCAGAATGAGAAGGCTAGGTTCACTTGGGGAGGATCAACGGCAATTTGGAGAAGCCTAATGGTGAAGTGGGGTGTAGTAAAGTATCTGCCCTACTACCTCAGTGATGATTACGTGTTAACGCACATGGTTCATAGAGATGGATTAAAGGTAGGCTTTACACCAAGGTCAATTGTAATAACACCGGAGAACACTGGGATTAGGGATGCCTTTAAATGGGCTGTTAGGCAACTCTGGTATGTTAAGGTATACAGCTTTAACGGTTTCATGCTCTATGCTGCATCGTATACGCTTTACGCAGTAACGCTGCCATCAGCGTTAGCATTATCGGTGTTCATTAATTGGATTATACTGCTTGGACTAGCACCCTACCTAATTGGGGTGGTTAAGGACTACTACAGGATTAGTAGGATTAGGACTCAGAACATCTTCTATGCTAGGAATATTGGGATTAAATACACCTATGCCTTAGCTGCCACATCAATACTTAATGTCTACTTCTCCTGGCTTGCATTAATCGTAACCATGTTCACTAAGTCCATTAACTGGAGAGGTAGAGTATTTACAATTAATGACGTTAGGAGGGGTATTGAATTAATGCCCCTTCCTTAATTAACTCGCTAATGGTAAGGGGGTATACTCCATGAGGGTATGCCTAAATTAAGTGATGAGAGGTTAATTAGGGATGAAGGTTAGTGGGCCCGCCGGGACTTGAACCCGGGATCTCCCGCTCTCCAAGCTAACTGCTCGTAAGGCGGACATCCTAACCAAGCTAGACTACGGGCCCTCTTTCTATGGGCCATTGGTTCACGGTTTATTAAGCTTTAACCTTCATGCGTGTTAAAAATGCTTTAATCAATTTAAGCAGCAGTTTAATTAGCGTAATGTACTGGAAACGCGTATTGAGTTAGCGGCCTTAGTATCATATTTAAATAGGAGGTAGGTATGGGGTTCTTAATGATGTTTCATAGAGAGTTAGCAATGATATATGAGGCTAATGGTAAAACAATAGTTGAATTCATCATTAGGCTTAGTGAAGATAGGCCAGGCATATTAGCAGCCATATCTGACGTCTTCGCTGAGAATGGGGTAAACATAGTTAATGCATCCTTCAATAGGCTTCAGAAGATGATTCACGTTGTTGCTGACTTCACTAACTCAGTGTCTTCAATTGGTGATGTTGAGAACATGCTTAGGAAATTCTCCTTCGTCTATGATGTTATGGAGAAGGTGCTTAATAATGACTCATACGTTATGGCAACGTTATCAATACCAACATTCAACAATAACTACGTATTAGCCATAGACCATGATGTCTTTGAGAACCAGGTGAATGAACTATTATTAGGCATATTGAAGAGTTTAGGGAAGAAGGATGGTGAATTAATTCTAGGCATGTATGGCTCCTTTAAAGCCAGTGAACTAAGCATTCTCCAGTTAAGGGGCTTAGGTAGAGTTCAAGTGCAGTCAACAGGTAATGTAACCATTGTTAAGGTCTGCCGCGAGAACCTTAATGAGGAGTTCTCTAAACTAATCTTAAGCTATCTTGAGGGCTTCACCGGGTTATTTAATGCTAAGATTCAGGGACAAGGTATAAGTGAATCATGCCTACAAGTTAAGATAACTACTGCATAATACCTCTTTAGTTTACGGGCCTACACTAAGTGTTGGATCATCAATAGTGACTACTGAAGCCTTAGGTAATATTTATGATCACAATTCACTGGATGCTTAAATCTCATGTTAGAGAAATAATTTACCTTATCTTAAAGTGTGAGGCTTACTGCTTGTTTTACTAAGTATTTCATTGAATTGAAAGGTAACTAATCATTCAACCCCAAGAATTCTCTTAAGTCCTGGGTAAGCCTCGAATAGCTGCTCCTGCATGGCTATCGTGTAGTACTGTATTATTATCTCCACCATTAGTATTAGCCCTATTCCAGTACCGTAAACCCCTAGGATATCCCCTAAGGCAGCAATGAAACCTGCCAGTAAGCCACTGGTGAATGTTAAGGAGTTAACGTACCTCTTCAAGTGTATTGCCAGCGACCTTGCAGATGCCCTGAAGCCGGGTATTGATAGGCCACTTGAAACCATTGTCCTGGCTTGATCCTCAGCGCTTAATCCAGCTAGGTTAACCCACAGGTATGCGAATACTACAGATAATGCTACATACATAAGTATGTGGACGACCACGTACTGAGGGGTCATGTTATAGGGTATCACGGTGAAGTAGTATATTAGGGATGTGGGGCATGGTTCATTAACGGTGCCGAACTTAGCTGTTGTAATAACCCTTATGCAGGCTATTGAGTTTAATAGGGCGTTTGCATTATGGGGATTGTAGGTTGCCCAGACGAAGTAGAGTCCATTGTATATTAAGGCAACTGTGTACGCTGTGAATATTATCGGTAAAACTGAGACATACATTACCTTGAATGGGTACGACATCTTGTAGCCACCATACTGAACAAAGGATAATGGTATCCTAACCTCCATTAACTCAACGTACGCTATGAATCCACCTAAAACTATTGTTGAAATTAACCCTACTAAGCCAGGTAGGTTAAACCTGTAGATTATTGATAATAATGGTACAAGCGTATGAGAAACTGCGGCATTGTATATTGCCGCTACGAGAGCTGGTACAATACCTAGTAATTCCCCTGCGCCAACAGTTACCGGCATGAATGTGGACTGGAATATTGACCTAATTATGCTTATTAATATGAAGAGCGATATGCCGCTTCCGATACCCCAACCCTTAGATATTAGGTCATCAAGCAGTATTACTATTACCGCCCCGAAGAGCATTTGAAGCCATACGACGAAGGCTAATCCGGCATTAGCCACTGTTAACTGATGAGTTGACATTATGAAGGCACCCTCAAACATTGCTATTACCACAGCAACAAGTTTCGTTAATGCCGTGAATCTTGCCTGATCCTGGGGATCATTTAAATCAACATCCATCAATTCCGAGAACGCAACAAGCTCCATTATTATGCCAGCTATTATTATTGGGCCTATACCTAACTGTGCTAGGGTACCGTTAGTTGAAGCGAATATTATAGCCACAAGTGGGTTAAAGAGCGGGCTACTTGATGATGCTACAATACCGTACAGTGGGGTTACTGATAGGAGTAGGTAGACTGTGGCCGCTAGGAAAGTCCATATTAACCTACTGCCCAGCGTAACAGGCCTATTAGGCCTAGGGACAGTGGGCATTAGCGTTAAGAGCGGTTCCACTAACTCTATGAATCGCTTGGACGCCACAGTTTCACCTAAAATTACTGGGATTAATAAGGTTTATTAGAGGGCATTGCAACTATGAACTATCAATATGTTAATATTAACTGGAGCGTATCCACTCATTTACACCATGAGCTTAAGGCTAGTTGCGGATGATTAATAATTAGGCTTACGCGCCTTGTTGAGTGCTCGTGAGCCTTATGTGACCTAAGTACTTTTCAAGTAACCCAGCCTGTTTAAGTAGGTCACATACCCTGCACACGTTCCCTGAGGTTGGGAAACCACAGTAGGTGCATTTATTGAGCTTAACCTGCCCCTTAAACCTCTCATTAATCATCCTTGAGAGCTCATCACCAAAGGACACCATGGAGTACTTAACGTTTGGATTATCCCTCTCCCACCTGGCTAGGGTGAATTTAAGTTCATAGCGTGGATTATTGTAAACAAAGGGGCATTCAATGGTCATTAACGGTATCCCATGGTAGTAGGCGTATAAGGCCACCTCCTCCTCCCTAATGAACCTCAGGGGCTTAATCCTAGGTATGAACTCCTCCTCAACAACATCATTACTTGGGGTGGCTCCAAACCAAGCGAAGCGCTTAATATCATTACTAGTTACGTTGAGGAGCACGGTTTGAGCCTCATCATCAAGATTATGCCCCGTGGCTATCTTAGTTAAGTTAAGCATCTTACCTACAATATTCATTGCCCTCCGCCTCATGACACCGCATATGGTGCACATGTGAGCATTAACACCCTTCCCCCATAATCCCTGGGCAATGTCGAACGCCGTTACTCCAAATAATTCACTGAACCTGAACACCCTATACCCTATGTTGAATTCCTCAGTTAACTTAGCTACATAATCCGTTGAGTTAGCCCTCCTAACGCAACTGTAGGGTTGTCCCTCATCAATACTGAAGGCTATTAACTCAACATCCTTAGGTATCCTACCCAGTCTCCTCAACTTACCCAACAAATACATTAGCACTAGGCTGTCTTTACCACCACTTACAGCTATACCAACCCTATCACCACTTACTATTAACCTATATCTCCTCACCGTCCTAGCTACAGTATCCTCAATGGAGCTGAATAGGCAGTTTAAGCATAGTTTCTCACCACTGGATGCCTTAAGGTACCTTGCCTCCCTAACACCGCACCTATCACATAAAGTAACCATACTACCGCACTGGCTTTAACACCAATTATTAAATAACTTACCTACCTGTTAAGCTGATACTCACTGGATTAAGAGAAGCCTAATTGCGAAAATCACCACTGCACATAGTAATGGGGTTGCCTTCAATATTATTGAGGCTAAGGCTAAAACCACCAATGCAATCACAAGGTACCCACCCCTCACCTTAGCTAGAGGCATACCTACTATTATTAATGCAAGTAGGCATGCAGTGATGATGATTACTTGAATAATCGAGGTGATTGCATTGAAGAGTAAGTACAATGTGAATTGAAGTAATGCCGCTGCTGGCGTTAGTTTACTTAAGCCGACATGACCACCATATGCGCTTCTTAATTGCGCTAGCATTAACAATGCTGTAATGAATGGTATTAGGGATAGGAATGCAACCATTTGAGGTGAATAGCCTGCTAGCATTAATACTGGGGAAGCTGAAAGCAGTGGGGTCGTGGTTAACGATGAGCTGCGCCTAACAGCTAATCCAATAGCCATGGCTAATGCCACGAACGGCATCACGATTAGTAGCGGCAATTGATTACTGAGACTTATGGCTATGAAACCCACTATGAGTAACCATGATAATGCTAAGGCATGCATTGATGCGGTGTAGGTCCTAACTAACCCATTGTACGTGAATAGGCCACCCTTGATTAAGTAATTCTGAATCAATGGAATGAGAATTAACGCCAGTGAGAGGGCGTATTCAGCATTAACTAACCTTAGGTGTGAGAATACGTAAGTGACGTAGACTAGCATAGAGACTACAATATCATCACCAGCATTAATTAACACTGCATTACGCATAATGACTTCACTTTAGGCATGGCATTTTATAAAGATGATTGTCTAGGGCATGAAGAAGCACTCTCTAGAATGAAGCACCCTTTATGGGAGTGCGGCGTTAATTAAAAAGGCACTTAGCTAGGTATTGTTTCCTTAATGCAGTGAAGCATAATAAGCCTAGTTACTGGGCTAATGCTATGCCCACTATTCACCTGTATCAGCAGGATAGTTACCTTAAGGAGGCGGATGCGAAGGTTATCGCGGTTGACGGTAATAATGTCATTCTCGATAAGACCATAATACATCCAAGCAGTGGTGGTGTTGCTCACGATACTGGATTAATCATAGCTGGAGGCGAGCAGTACAGAATTGTGGATGCTATCCACAAGAGGGATACTGATGACGTTATCCACGTGTTGGATAGGAATCCCCAGTTTAAGCATGGTGATGATGTTAAGGTTGTGTTAGACTGGGATAGGCGCTATAGGTTAATGAAACTTCACACGGCATCACACATAATGGCTGGCATAGCCTACTCCAAGTATAATGCCCTAGTGACTGGAGGTGATATTCAGCCTGACTACGCTAGGGATGATTACAGCCTCACTGTTGGTGGTGAGGAGCTTAGGAGGATATTTAATGAAATAGTTACTGAGGCTAACGAGGTTGTTAAGAGGGGGGTTGAGGTTAAGGTTTACTGGATGCCGCGTGAGGAGGCTCTTAAAGTACCTGGCATAGTTAAGCTTGCTGAAAGGGAGCCGCCGCCTGGTGATAAGTGGAGGATTGTTGAAATACCTGGTGTTGATATTCAGGCTGATGGTGGACCGCATGTAGCCAACACTAGGGAGATTGGGGAAATCATTATTCAGAAGATTGAGAACAGGGGTAGGAATAAGAAGAGGGTTTACTTCACTGTTAAACCGTAAAAACTTGCGGTATTTGAGTAAGCGCTTAAACTCAAGTTGATTACTCAATCGGCATGCCCTTAGCCTTAATTTCGGCTAACTCCTTGGTTTCGAAACCCTGCATAACTGAAACCACAAAGAACACTACTGAGGCAGCTAGGGCTATTAAGTAATCCCACGGGTACTTTAAGTAACCCATGCCTAGTGAGCCAAGGTAGGATAACGCACCCATAATTAGCATGTAGCCTATGAACCATGATGCTGAGGAAACCTCTAAGGCTGCGTAGGATCCCTTGGACTTATGGTAAAGGTAGAGCAGTGACATTACCATTATCACTGCGAATGCACTCCAGTAAATGGTGAAGCTTAGTGACGCATTTATGAGGCCTAGGTACATTACTAGCGCAATTGAAGCCCAGTAAATTATGGAGAATAATGCACTCTCCTTAGCGCTTAAGCCTAACTTCCCCCTATACCCCAGTACCACTAGTGGTAATCCGAAGGCCGTAACAATGAAGACGTAACCTAAGCTAGGCCAACCCGTCAAGTATATTAACATTGATGATGCAGTGAAGCTGATTAAGCCTATTAACCACGGTGAGTAAACACGGTACCCCCTCCTTAACTCTGGGGCAGTTCTCCTAAGGACTACTAGTGATGAACCACCAGCCAGGTAGTTAACAACAGTGGCTGTTGATGATATGCTTACTATCTGGTACCAGGTTGGGAACGGGAGTAGGAAGAGAAGCGCCAGTATTAGGGTGAATACCATTGAGAACCAGGGCGTCTGGAATCTCTTATGCAGTGAACCGAACACCTCAGGGAAGTAACCTTGTCTTGAAAAACCGTAAAAACTTCTGGCGGTGGTACCAATGTAGACGCCCATTGTGCCTGCTGGGGATACCCAAGCATCTACGAGTAGTATAGCCGCAAACGCAACTAGTAAGGCTACACCACTTGTGGCTAATTCAGTGTAGAATGGTGAACCAGCCCAATTAGACTCAGCTAGGTTCTGCCAGTCACCTGGCTTAATTAATATAGTGTACTTACCTTGACTATCCTGGAGAAATACCTTACCCCAATCAATACCTCCGATGAAAGCCACTTCTAGTGCTACGTATAAGCCGGCGGTAATTAGTATTGAAAGTATTAACGCTAGGGGGACATCACGGTGGGGGTTCCTTGCCTCACCAGCGTACTCTAAGGCTTGCCTAAAGCCTTCATATGCCCACACTATACCGCTTGGTATCATTGCACTGAACACTGCAGACCAACCCAACGGCATGAAGCCACCATACGCGGTGAAGTTGCTTGGGTGGAAGTAGAGGGATATGAGTAGTACTACTGTTAATGATGGTATGATGAATTTCCATATTGTTATGGCTGTGTTAACCTTACCGAATACGTTTACTCCGATGATTTGAATGAGCGTGAATAACGCTATTAATGCTGCTGCAGCAGTAATGCCAAGTGGCGTTAAGTAACCTGACGCTGAACTGAACACTGGTAAATACTTGTTAGTGTACATTATTATTGCCTCAGCCTCCATCGCCACTGTGGTTGCTGCACCTATTAAGTAGGCCCAACCAAGCAGGTAATTTGATATTGAACCATGCGCGTAATGGTCTATGCGAACCAGTGAACCGGAGAAGGGTAGCATTGATCCTAATTCTGCGTAGGCTAGTCCAATGAATATGAACAGTACTGCTGCTATGACCCAGGATATTAATGACGCTGGACCAGCGTATGATGCACCAGCCAGTGCAGCAAATAACCAACCACTCCCAACCATTCCACTTATTGATAGGAATAGTAAGTCACTGAACGTTAGGGTTTTCCTTAACTTAACTTTGACTTCTCCATTATCGAAGACTCATCGGCTGGGTCATTAGGTATCCCTTTATAAACCTTTACTCATTAATCATGGGTATTATTAGGGCTTTATTAACATTAGATAATCAGCAAGATGAAAAGCCCCAGCTTCATCAATTACTTATTCTATATATTTAGTTATACAAATCACACACCTATGACTAGAAGGGTTAAAAAGATAAATACTAGTGGGTTTCGTATGCAAGGTGAATTAGTGGATAAGTTCAAGAGGATATTCGCAAGGAGGGGGCGATCAATAATACTTGCGTATGACCACGGTATAGAGCATGGTCCATCAGATTTCCTAGAGAACCCTGACTCAGCGGACCCAGCATACATAGTTAAGTTAGCTAAGGACGCTGGATTTGATGGGCTTGTGCTTCAGAGGGGATTAGCAGAGAAGTACTATGATGGGGGTGTACCCTTAATAGTTAAACTCAATGGTAAAACAAACCTGTACACTGGTGAACCATTATCAGTAGCCAATTGCACAGTTGAGGAGGCCGTTAGCCTAGGTGCAAGCGCCGTTGGCTACACTATATACGCTGGTAGTGGGTATGAGTGGAAGATGTTTGAGGAGGTTGCGAGAATAAAGAAGGATGCGTTAAGGTTCGATATACCTCTAGTAATATGGTCTTACCCAAGGGGTGGTAAAGTAAAGGATGAGACCGCACCTGAAATAGTAGCCTACGCGGCTAGGGTTGCCCTTGAGGTTGGGGCTGATGCAATGAAGATTAAGTACACGGGTGACCCTAAGACATTCTCCTGGGCCGTTAAGGTGGCTGGTAAGGTTCCAGTGCTAATGTCAGGTGGACCAAAGACTAAGACTGAGGTGGAGTTCCTGAAGCAGGTTGAGGGTGTTATTGAGGCTGGTGCATTAGGCATAGCAGTGGGTAGGAATGTGTGGCAGAGGAAGGACGCATTAAAGTTCGCTCAGGTACTCGGTAAACTAGTCTACGAGGGTAGGAAGGTTGAGGAACTGGCAGGTGAGGTGCAGTGAGGATTGGAGTATTAACTGGAGGGGGGGATGCCCCTGGCTTAAACATTGCAGTGTACTCGTTCGTTAGGCTGGCTGAGAGGAATCATGAAGTCTACGTAATATACCATGGCTGGAAGGGGCTACTTGAGAGGGAGGTTAGGAAAATATCATCACTGGACCTAGTTGACTTCGCCTTCTCGGGTGGAACATACATTAAGACCTCCAGGACTAATCCATTTAAGGATGAGGAGAGGGCTAGGTTACTTGAGAAGAATGTTAAGGAGCTTGGCTTAGACGTAGTGGTGGCAATTGGGGGCGATGACACGTTAGGCGCCGCTGGTGAGGCTCAGAGGAGGGGTATTTTGAACGCTGTGGGTATTCCTAAGACTATTGATAATGATGTTTTTGGTACTGATTTTACTATTGGTTTTGATTCTGCTGTTAATGCTGCTGTTAATGTTACTGAGTCTTTTAAGACTACGTTAGTGTCTCATGAGAGGATTGGCGTAGTTGAGGTTATGGGTAGGGAAGCAGGATGGGTAGCACTACACACAGGACTAGCAACAATGGCAGACGCAACACTAATACCTGAGAAGCAGGTTAGCTGGGATTCAGTGGCTAGGAGGGTTAAGGAGGCTTACGAGAAGAAGCACTGGGCCCTTGTAGTAGTCTCAGAGGGTATTAAGGAGTACGGTGGCCCAAGGGATGAATTCGGCCACGCTAGACTTGGGGGTGTTGGTAATGAATTAGCTGATTACATTGAGAAGGTGACTGGAATAGAGACTAGGGCCGTTATACCAGGGCACATAATAAGGGGTGTACCGCCATCAGCGTTTGATAGGACTCTAGCAATAAGGTACGCTACGGCGGCATATGAGGCTATTGAGAACGATAAGTTCGGCGTAATGATGGCGTATAGTAATGGTGAGTTAACCCATATACCCATTGTTGAGGTTGTGGGTAAGAATAAGCTAGTGAGTGGGTACTGGTTAAGACTATACGAGACCTATTGGGGAGATCTAAACTAAGTAACTAATTAATGCATTATTCCGGGTTAAATATCATCTATTAACTTAACTCTAATTAGTATTAAATTACTTTTAAGAACAATGTCGTACTAGCCTCATCAGTCTCATACCGAATTATTCGTCGAGACTTCTAAAATTTGTGTGAAACAGGACAACCTACACTTGGGGTTATGGACATAGCTGTTGTTAGAAATGCTTTTGGTAGACAAAGGGATTCCTTTGAATTGGACCTTAACCTAGAGGACCTCGGCTCACTAAGGGCTGTCTTCATAAGGGCTCCTGCTATTACTAAGACCTGGGGGTAACACTAAGATCCTTGCTAGGCTTAAGCATCCTAGAGTTAGTTATGTTATCGTCGCTGCAGTGGAAGACAACATGATAGCCACGTCATTTCACCCAGAATTAGCGACAACTAAGGTGCATAAGCATCTACTTGAACTCACCAAGGGTAAAGTTTAAGCTGGTGAATACTTGGATTTTATAATTGAAAATTAACCTTTAGTTGTTAGTCGTTCACTTTTTCTTGAACCTGGTATCACGTAGTTCCTTGTCCCTCTCCAGAACTCCTCTTCAACCTCCGGTGGTAAGTCATACTCCACTGGGTCCCTAATTCCATTAATCTTGAATGCTAACCTACGCATGTAGCATGGCCCACACCGACCGCAGTGCTTAGGACCCTTATCGTAGCAGCTCCAAGTTAAGTGAAGTGGTGCGTTAACTTCTAGGCCTAGTTTCACGATCTCATGCTTAACCAAGTGTCCCACTGGCATTAGTAATTCAACATGCTTATTTGGGCCTACTGCATACGGCATTACCTGATTAAGGAGCCTTATGAACTCCATTTCATTATCAGGGTAAGCCCCTGATTCCTCTAGGTTAACTCCAGTGGCTACGTAGTCGTAACCCATTGCCTCAGCTATGGCCACGGCTAAGGCTATGAAGACTAGGTTCCTTGCTGGGACCCATTCGTGGGCGAATTCAGCACCATTAATACCACTCCTCCTCCTATTAATCTCACCCTCACCGAGTAATGGTGAGTGCCTAACTATCTTGAAGAAGTCCATGTTAACCTCAAGTAATGGCACATTAAGGAACTCTGCAATTCTCCTAACAGCCCTATCCTCGGGACCCTCCGCAACATGACCGTAGTTAAAATGCAGCAGTGTAACGTCATAACCCTGTTTAATCAATTGCGTTGCCGCAGTTGTAGAATCCAATCCCCCACTAGCCACCACAAGCACTCTCCTAGGCTTACCCTGTTCATCCCTCCACAGCCTTAATACACGCCACTCCCCATCCCTAGTTACTTCAATTACACTGTATGGTTCAATTCTCTTGATTACGTTAGCATCCCATGGTGGTTTATCAGGGTCTTCAAGGTACGTATCCAAGCTCGAGAAGAAGAGCGCGTTTAATTCCCTATCCCACATGACGTATAGGGGCTTGAAGTTAACGGCAAGCCAAAGCTTACCTGGTCTTCTCCTATCAATAATGGCTAGTGCAAAGGACCCCACTACCTCATCCCTAAGTATTCTTTGAAGACCCTCAAGTGAACCATCCCAAGCCTTCTCAAGTAGGGGTGGTAGTATTGATGAGTCTATTTTACTGATTTTCCTTATCCCATACTTACCCTCAAGCTCAACATCATTGGCGATAGTGCCGTTGTGTGAAACAACCACATATTCACTAATCATTGGTTGAATATCATTAAGCCCCTTTTCCTTAACATACTCTGTCGTTGGCTCAGCCCTATTATTAGCTATAGCCACTACAGTATCAGTATCCAGTATCCTTGGATAATTAGGTAGGGTTTCACTGGCCTTACCCAGTGATTTAATCGACTTAATTTCCCCATTCCTACTCATGGTTACAATACCCCAACTATCCCTACCCCTCTCCTCAGCCCTCATCACAATACTCCTTAACTTACCCTCAATACCCCTAACCCTAGTCTCATCCAACTCCCCAAATACTAGCACACCGCTAACTGAACATTCAACCATTAATGCCAAGATTAAGCAGCAGGTTTAAATGCTTTAGTAAAGTGTAAGCTAACCACTCACCTGGGAGTGGTGCTCCCTCAACACCCTTCTGGAGTGGTTCTTGGGAACTCAGGGTCACCAAAAAGCCTATAAGCAAGTTGATTATAAAACCATCTGGAGAAGAAAAATAAGCAAACAAAGAGAAAATAAATACAAAAAGACTCCTATTACAATGAAAAAGAATGCAACCCATCATGATCAGCGGCCATTGAGATTGAGAATCCCCATAAGTAGAGTTTAATTAAACCCTTCACTATATCCCCACTATGAATAACGAGGCTTTAAGTACGCTGTAATCATAACCAGGGGCATGGCAGTCACGGATATAGTTCGTGCTGAAGCCATTAAATGAAGGCTGTACTTCACTTAAATCCCTAAGGAGGCGCGTTAATTTTTACTAATAAAGCAGCAGTGTCCGTTCTCTTAATCTACCAGTTAGTGGATCAACCTCAAGTTCAAGAACCTCAAGGGTTGTTACCCCTATCAGAATCTTATCTATAATGTCTGATATAAGTACTGGAACCACCTCACCCCTACCCTCAATCTCGACCCAGGCCCTAGACCTCTCAAGTTCAATAACTCCAGCACCAGTCTCAATCCTAGACTTACCTGTAATGCTTAAGCTGAGTTCATTGGCCAATGACCTAGGTATTACCGTTAAAGTAACCTCAGTATCGACTAGGGCCTTAACCTCAACTACCCTACTGAGGTTAATATTGCTGATCCTCACATTAACCTACACATGGCCCATCGGTAGGAATCCTGCATTCCAGTTTAAAATCTTTAAAGCATCAATATCCCTCCTCAACATGGTTCCTCATCCATTCTTTCAAACCTTCAGCCTCTTAGCAATGTTGTAATAGCCATACGGCTTAATGCAGTGTTATTTCGATTAAATTAAAGAATATATTCCCTACACTCACAGTATGATGTGGAATCTATAACGCATCCTTGGAAGGATCTGAATAAATATATGGAGGTTAGGGTTAAGGAAGCACTTTATGAGTTTGAACTTGCTGAGAGGTTTCTGGAAAATGGCCTTTATAGGAACGCCGCAGGTAAGGCCTTTCAGGGTTGGAAAGCAACCCTGGCCGCCCTGGCTGCGAATTCCCGTAACGAGTGGCGAGTGAGTTTAAAGGTATTGTTAGGTTACGGGAGAGGATTAAGGTTGAGGCCGTTGATTTTATCGTAGCTATAATGCCCATGACGCGCATGAAGAAGGTTGCCGCATTGTTAAGGTCTAAGTATGGTGATGAGGTAGTGTTGTTGACGGAATTGGCGCTTGATTTACATGAATTCCAGTACAATGGCCTAGACCCTGAGGGTGTCCTCAGCCGTTACTCTGACTTAGACATGGTTAAGCAGGATATAGTGAGCATTATTGAGGGCGGCAGAAAGCTATTAGCATCGTTAACGAATATGCGCCAGTCTTAAGCCCTAAGGACAATACATGACCCATCAGTATTTAAAGGTGGGGCGAATTAATCACCCAATGGAGATGCCTAGGGAGGTTATTGATGCTGCAGAAAAATACGGTATTGACGTAATTGACGTGATCATGGCCCAATTATATCTAAGGGACCCGTCGGAATCAATGCGGTTAAGGCTTGAATTGGCTAGGAGGTATTTAGCTGAGGCTAAGGAGCACTTGAATAGGGGTAATGCTGTCCAAGCCTCAGAGAAGGCCTACAAGGCTGTTGAGGAAGCTGTAAAGGCCCTTGCCGAAAAATACGACCTCCCAGAGAACCAGCAGGCAGTTAAGGAAGGCAGATGGTACACTTATCTACTGCTTAAGGCAAGCTCCCGGTTATCTAGAATGCTTGGTGATTGGGTATTGGATGGGTGGAATGCAGGCTATTCAATGCACGTGTGGGGTTTTCATGAAACTAAAATATTGAGCCATTAATGGGCAGGGTTGAGGGACTAGTCAACGAGACCATTAAGGCCCTGGGCCAGGAATAAATCAAGTCGACACTGGTATACTTTTCAGTTCTTAAGCTAGGTAACTTATTAGTGACAGTTATGTCGATTAACTTGAATGAAATCTCAAGGGCCAGGGTTAAGGAGGCTATGGCGGAGGCTGAGTTGACTGAGTAGTTTCTAGAGAGGGAACCAAACCCCAACTCCAACTAGAGCATTTAAACCCAACCTAACCTTAAAAGGTGAGGTTTACTGTTCACATTATCACTAAACCATATACCTAACGTGAGTCTGTACTTAATATTGAAAGTCCTCCATTCCCTTTAGGGCGCGGTAATTTTACCGTAATTAAACCCTAACCATTACGTGGGGGTTAGCCTTGAATCCTTATGTTCCTGTATCTGAACCACTCTTACTGATTGAGGATAAGGTTGAACCGTACATTAACCTATGAACCTCACTGAGTAGCGTTATAAGGGTCTCCAGAACCATCTTCTTATTTACCGCTATTAATGGAACAATCTTAATCTCAGGCTTAACGCCTAGTACTGTTCTAACATCATTGAGGCTTACCTTAGCTATGTCCTGCTTATTAGCGGCAATAATGTGAGGCGTGTTGGGGAATGTACTTGTGAAGTAATTATACATGAATACGGCTGCCTTAACCGATTCAAGCGATGATGAGTCAACCATGAATATGTATGCATGCATACCCCTTGCAACTATCCTCCAAAGGAAACTGAACCTCTCTTGCCCTGGTACACCAAATAAGTGAACAACAATATCATTAACTCTTAACTTACCGTAGTCGAAGGCGACGGTGGTGCTTTTACCAACACTGGGTACGTCGGTTTCAATAGGCACTACTTCACTCAAGGTTTTAACGAAGGTTGTCTTACCTGCACCATAGGGTCCAGCTATCACCAGCTTAAATACCTTAGCCAAACTCAATCACCCTTAACCTCAAGTTCACTTAGCTTACTTCTGAAGTAATCAATCAACATTAGTATATCCTCCTCAGTGATTTCATCACCCTCCACTGTAACAGCAGGCTCAATGGCCTTAGCCTTACCCATTAATTCCCTACTAATCCTAATTACCCTATCAACATACTTATTAAGCAGGTTTAATGCACCCTCCATTACATGGGGTTCAGTTAGGAAGATTACTGTTAATTCATCATTTTTAACAGCGTAGACGTATACATCACTTGATTTAACCTTAACTTGACTAATCCTATTAACCTTATTAATGAATACTACTAGCGATGTTATAAGTGGTTTCAAGTCGCCAGGTAATTCACTCGCAAACACAATGTCATTATTGCTGAAAACCAGCACGCCAAGTATGCTAATGCCTAATTCCTCTGCAATAACCTTAACTATTGAGTTCGGGTCAACGGCATTTGTTCCCATTAAGCCAGAGACCATATGGTTGAGTAGTATATATGTTTTCCGCATCATATTGCATTAATGACTATATGTTTATATTTAATCCAAGTGAAATGACGTCTAGCTGAGGGGATATAGAATCCTAAGACTCCTTAGGGACATTAAGTATGCTTAAAATATCATTAACAGTTAATTCATTAAGTATCTTTACTTGGCCACGGTTAAGCATTACCCAGCCCCTATCAGTCCTGTAGAATTTAGCATCAACCTCACCAGTGATTATTATCTTGCTTACTGACTTAATGAAGTTATTAACTAAAATTAACACTGATTCCAAGTCACCATCCTTAACCTCAACCTCAGCATCATACTCAAGTACCCCAGTGAAGCCATTATTTCTCCTAGCAATTAATAGCCTAAACATCCTGCCATCAGTAATAACGTAAGTTACTTTCACTGAACTTTGAGGTAAGGCCTAGTTTTAACCTTTACGCCCATAACGTATTAATCTAACTTCTGCCTAATTCCTTTAATATTAAAGTAATCAATATGTGCTACTAATATCGATAATATACTTAAAATACACATTACGAACCGTAATACTTTAAAGGAAGCTAGAAACTACTAGCATCATGAAGAATAGGGGAATAGTCTTAGGCGCTAGTGTACTGGCGTTAACACTACTTATGCTGGTGCTTTCACTATCAACCGCTAAACTGGTAGTGTTTTCACATCAAATGATTAAGGTAAGTCAAGTCAATGGGCAGGTTGCTAGTTTAAACTGGGCTGGTTACGTTGTTCCCGCTAATAAGTACACTGTAACTAGTGTAGCTGGCTCATTCATAGTCCCTAGCCTAACATGCAGTAAGCAGACTACTTACGTTGCATTGTGGGCTGGTCTAGATGGCTACAGTGATAATACTGTGGAGCAGGCTGGTGTACTTGGAGAATGCGAGCATGGGAAAGCCTACTACTATGCCTGGTACGAATTCTACCCATCACCTGCAGTATTCATATCCGGTTTCACAGTTAAACCGGGTGATAAAATATCGGTTACGGTTAGTTACATTGGCAATAGTGAATTTAAGGTTACGATAAATGATGTTAGCGAGAGTGAAAGTTACACTACGACTGGTTCTGTTAGTGGCGCTGAGTTATCATCTGCAGAGTGCATTCTGGAGAGACCAATGGTTAATGGCCACTTATCCACACTAGCAAACTTCGGTACAGCCTACTATGGCCAGGACTATACAAGCATCCCTGGCACATGCTACGCAACAATTAATGGAGTTACTGAACCCTTTGGATCATTCCCATCAGTAACCAGTATAACCATGGTTAATTATAATGGTGAAACCCTAGCCTATCCATCAGCACTATCATCCGACGGCTCAAGCTTCACTGTAACATACGGTTAGGCTTCAAGTGCAGGGTAAGGCATTCACTTAAATTAAATTAGTTTTAATTCACTAATCATTAATAATTGATCTAATGTTCATGTAACTACTGAAGACTCATTAATTATATTATTTTATATTAAAATATTAATGATACTGTAGTTCCCTCATTTATATTAGTCTATATTTTACTTAAACTAACTAGGTAGTGAGAATTATGAGACATAAAGTTTATTAATACCATTCGGGTAACCCTAATTATGGGCCTCACGGTGAGCAGCAAGGAACTAATACTGGCTGTAACGGTTGCATTAGCAATAATAGTTGCTATACTTTCCCTACCTGACATACTTGAACCCATAGCTAAAAACATAGTTAAATCAATGGGGCCATATTGGCTACTCGCAGTATTAGTAATTGGGATTATTCATGGTTTGAAACCTGACGAACACACTTGGCCAATAACAGTATCCTACGGTTTAATGCAGAGGACGATAAGGGGCGTTATCTTATCAACAATAGTCTTCACAGGTGCATTAACCTTAGTTTGGACCCTAATGAGCGCACTAGTTGGTCAACTAATGGGCTTACTAGATGTAGATGTCTTGAAGCCTTACGTAGACTTAACAGTAGGGGTAACTATGGTTGGTGTTGCAGCCTACCTAGTTTTCGGCAACCATGAGGAACATGAGGGTATTAGGACCGCTGACTTCAAGTTAATTTGGATTCATGGCTTAGCCGCAGCCTTTGGCGGTGACTTCATAATAGTACTAATATTAACCATTGCCTTAGTACCAGCAATGCCCAGTAACTTATCATTCCTAGTGGGCTTCATGTTTGGCTTCGGATCATGGGCCTCACAAACCCTAATAGTGCTACTAGTCTATAAGGGTGTTATGCGTAGTGTTAAGGATTGGAGCGTGATGGCTAAGGCCGGTAGGTTAGCCTTAGGAATACTGGGAATATTCATGATTTCACTAGGCGTGTTCTCAATGTTCCATGATTAACAGGCAGTGGTACCTCTATAATATTTAATATGGCTGTAAAGTACCGCATTCCCTTAGTCTTGACGTCACCGTAAGTCCTAAACCTTATAGTGAATTAAGTTAACTGGGTTTAAACATTAAGGCGTACGGGAACTAATGTAGATTTATAAATAACTATACTGCGTCTTTAGAATGGGTCATTTCACTAAACCACCGTGGATTAGTCAAATTGGTGGAGTTGCATCAGAACACCCTGTAGCTAGTAATGTTGGCGTAGAGGTGTTGAGAAGTGGGGGTAACGCCTTTGACGCTGCAGTAGCAGTCTCACTTACCTTGGCTGTGGTTCAACCCCACTTGGGTGGGTTAGGTTCAGACCTAGTTGCCTTAACCTATGAGGCTAGTGAGGGTGAGGTGGAATTCCTAAACGCCACCGGTTGGGCCCCAGCAGGGTTAAGTAAAGGATTATTAGAGTCTAGGGGATTAAATGGGGTACCATTAAGGGGTCCCTTATCTCCAGTGGTTCCAGGCATGTTAGCTGGCTTATACTCAATGTGGAGGAGGTTTGGGTCCATTGAGTGGCGCAGCTTAGTTAACTATGTAATTAAGGCTGTTGAACCAGGCTTCCCAGCGGGCCCCAGTTTAGTTAGGGCTATTGGGAGTGTGGTTAAAACTGGCGCTATTGATGATTCATTTAAGGCTGTTTACCCAATTAATGCGGAACCTTGGAGTATTGTTAAGATACCTAAACTTATTAAGGCACTTAGGTTAATTGCTGAGGAAGGCGATGAGGCGTTTTACAATGGTGAAATAGGGGAATCAATAATTACCCACGTTAATTCATTGGGTGGTGTATTTAATGCCAGTGACTTAAGGGATTATAGGCCTGAGTGGGGTAAGGCCTTAAGTGTTAATTACAGGGGTTTCACCGTTAACGAGACTCCACCTAATACTCAAGGCTTAACCACATTAATGATACTTAAGCTTCTTGAGGATTATAGGCCTAAAGGGCCATTCACTGCCGATAGAATAATAAAGCACCTTGATGCTTATAAAGTGGCCTATAGGGCTAGGGACATGTTCATTGGTGACCCAAGGTTTATTGAAGTACCCATTAATAATTTACTTGACCCAGGCTTCCTAAGGGGTATCGGTGAGAGTGGTGGTTCATTAAGTGGTACTGGGGATACGACGTACTTCGTGGTGGCTGATGGCTACGGTAACGTTGTTAGTGGTATACAAAGCCTATACCACCACTTTGGTTCACTGGTAACCGACCCCAACTACGGGGTTACTTTAAATAATAGGGCATCAGACTTCTCGTTAAGGGGGCCTAATGCCCTGGAGCCTAGGAAGAGACCTCTTCACACATTATCAACAGTAATGGTTACTAAGGATGGTGAGTTGAAGTACGCCTTAGGTACATCAGGCGCCCACTATAGGCCACAGCAGCATGCATTAATGTTAACTAACATTATTGACTACGGCATGAGCCCCGTTGAAGCAGTGGATGCGCCAAGGTTCCTGTGGAGCAATAGTGAACTCCTAATAGAGGATGGTTACGACACTACTGGTCTCAATACTAAGTACACTACGTTAAGTTACCCAGGTGCCACTGGGGTGGCTAGTATATTGGCTTCACTTAACAGTGGGTTTAAGCTACTGTACTCGGACATCAGGGGTGATGGATTAGCCCTTGGGCTTTAATAAGTATGCCTTTAATTTAACAATTTTAGGCAAATAACAGTGGCTAAGTGATTTAAAGGAGTTCTACTAAGGGTTAATGCTCATGCAGCAGGGTAGGTGCATATTTCTACAGAGGACCGCAGATGGAGAGAGATGTGTCCTACTGCCCCCTGAACTTTGGCCGCAGATGAGGCAGAGGTATTATCAACAGTTCTGCCTTAACCAGGGCCATGGGTGCCCAGTTTACGAGAAGGTTCTCTCCCCTAAACGCACCGGTGGTTAACTGGCTAAGTAGGATAATTGATCATTAATAATTTTCCTCTTTACCCTACCTAGCTTACTTAACCTATATATTGCACCAAAGAGTTGGGCTGACGTCAACCCCTTAACCTTACCCCAATCCTCAAGTTCCTTCCTTGACACTGTACCCCTAGATTTAATGAACTCATACACCTCATTATCAATACCAGATAATTGAACACCCTGTTCACTAGTTGCAGTAGACTCACCCACCTTAGTCTCCTTTACTACTGATTCCTCAGGTTGGAGGAATGACGTTATAGCCGCGGACTTTCCCTCCTCCCTACTCTTCCTCCTGCCCTTAACCATGATTAATTAATGGGCTTAGCGTTATAAACCTATTCCCGGCAATAGCTTAAATGAGTTCAATAAGCAAGGAGATTGATGGAGAGGTAGTTAGGGTAATTATTAACCCCCCTCAGGGCGTACCAGTTGATAAGCTCATTCAATACTTAAAGGGTGTACTAGGTATTGAGGGTGAGTTAGTTAATGGTGTGGTTAGCGTAGTTATAACAATGAATAAGAGCGAATTAGGTGAGGTGGCTGATAAGCTAGCAGATGAAGTGATTAGTAAGCTTAACTCAATAAACTGGGAGGATGTGGCTAAGTACAGGATACCCACCACTGAGCCTAAGAAGCATAAAAGGCGTAGGCGTAAGTCCAGGAAATCAAAAAGGAGAAGTAAGAAAAAGAGTAGGAGGAAGTAACCTCCTAAGTTAAGGCAACTTCCTTCAATTCCCAACTTCCTGTTTCCTCACTAATAACTTCATTGATAAGTTACATAACCCACATAGCGTTATCCTCACAGAACCTTAGGAATCAATACTAAGTATTTAAATAAATTTAAGAGAAAAATAACCTAGATATTAATAAAAAATATTATATAATACTTACCAGTTTTCTGGAGAAGAACAGTCCAAAGATTATCAAAGAGCTGAAAGACGGCCCAAAAACAATTAATGAGCTATCTAAAACCTTGGGCTTAGACCAGGAAGCCCTAAGGGGGATACTTTATGTAATGGGCGAACAGGGGGATGTTACAGAAAATAGAAAGGACATTTTCGCACTTGTCGAATAAACAAATCTAGAGTCATTGAATCCTAGCAGGAGCACAATAGTCATTAGAGCGGAAGCACTTTGTCCAGTACTATTATCACAATCACAAATATCAGCACAGCTATTAATAGTGTTTTAACTTCCACCTTTGGGCCTTTCTCCGGTGCGTCATAAAAGCTCAGTATGCCTGCCTGCTGTGCTGGCGCCGAAAGCTGTGCCATTTGATCATTAATTATTTAAAGAGAAATATATAAAAATGCTGAGTAAGGCGGGCTACTTTTTGCTTTTGCTACTTCTTCCCTTTTTCTTTGTTGCAATACCGTACGCCAGAATGGCTCCTATTGCCACGATTGCTATTGCTATCGCGTAATATTCCGATGCATTTGCATGGCTGCTGCTTATTTCCGCAAAATAATTTGTTGTTTGGGAATACTCTTGATTTACTGCACCATTAGGTTGCTGCCATTGCTCATACACAATTATCGGGTAATTTCCTGGAATCGCTTGAGAATCAGAGCTTACCAGAAATGTTATGTTTGCCGAGCTTCCGGGCATGAGTTTTGAAAGGTAATATGTGCTTGTTATGGGCGTGATAGGGTATAAGCTTTGTAGGCTGAATTCTATTCCAGTTGCTTCTTCGTTCCCTGTATTTTCTACAGTTAGAACTAGAGGAACGTCTGTAGCTCCAGGAATCATGCTCGAACGTTCATTTATTATCTGGAATTGGGCAGCAGGCGCAAGGCTTAAATTTATTTGCTGTATGGAGGCATATTTTGTTGCATAATTGGCTGAGTAGTAAGTCAGATTTGCAAGAATGCTTGCCTTAGTTTCGTTTGAACTTGCATTTGCAGAAACGAGCACAGGAATGGTAACGGTAGAGTCTGGGGCGAGCGTT
>NZ_JAGDXD010000022.1:36522-38584 GCF_023256255.1 Caldivirga sp.
TCCAAAGAAAAACGTCCTTGAAGAGCTAAGCACCTCTGCCCCGTTGCCCGAATTAATCGAGACTGTGACATTTTTCGCTATGCCGCTTCCAGTATTTGTCACTTGTAGGGTCAATGTTTGATTGTATCCTGTATAAAGTGGCGCAGGCACGCCGTTTATTGCGCTTACCTTCACTTCTGGCACTTTCACATTCACCTCTATGGTGAGATTTACCTCTTTAGAGATAGAGCTGTTTGTATCTGTGGTATAATTGACAATAAAATGCAGAGTGTGGCTTCCTGAATTTATGTTTCTACTTGCATGGTAGCTCGCTTCTTCTTCAATTTGCTGGCCCATTTCCAACGCACCTATGTTTAGCTCTTTTGCGCCTACAACGCTTATGTTGCTGCTATTTAACAAAGTAATTCTCACATTTCTCGCAGTCCCTTCTCCATTGTTTGCAACAATCAAAGACGCGCCGAAGTCTTCGCCAGGATTTATCTCGCTTGGTAATAGGTTTATTGTAATGTTAGGCTGGTTGTAAACATATATGGTTATAGGCAGTACTGAAGAGCCCACTTCTTCTCCTATCCCTATTGGCGGGCTTGTCTCGTATGTTGCCACAACATTCAGCGTATATACTCCTTCTGGCGTTGTTTTCGGTATGTATAGAATATATGTATAAAAGCCAAAACTCAGGCCCTCTCCCAGTGTGCTTATCTCATACGTGCCCGAAGGCGAAAAATTAAGCAAAGGATACGCCCCTTGAAGTTGCATGTCTATGTTCTTGAGAGAGTTGTCGTAAGAGTTATATAACTGGAAAGTTATAGTTACATTTTCCCCAGCTTTTGCAGGGTTGGGTTCAACAGCCAAATTTGCCAGCGAAAGTGCTCCAGAAACTTGTGCTTTGCTTGTAGTTGCTAGCAGCAATGCCAATGCCAATAAAACGCCTAAATTCAATTTTTTGTTTTGCATGTTCACACCGCATTTACATTTCTAAATAGAATAAGGCTTACTGCAATTGTAGCAATTGCGAAGCCTATAAGAATCGCAGAGTATAAAATGAATAAGGACCAAGGCAGCAAACCTTTTAGCATCACGTCCCTTACTGCATCAACCGCATAGGTCATTGGATTGTATGTGCTAAACGGCTGCATGATCCTGGGCAATGTGCTTGTAGGCATAAACGCTCCTGAAAGGATCCACATTGGCAAAGTTATCGCCATGCCCAGAAGGGAATATACCTCAACCTTGCTTATCCTAGACCCGAGGGCTGTTGCCACGCCGCTAAACCCTAATGAGCTCAGAAAAGCAAACCAAATTATGAAAGCCAAACCCACAGGCCCTTCTGCAATTTCGCCGCCATAAGCCAAGCCGATTGCCAAAGCAAGCAGAGCATTGATCATGGATTGCGAAATTCCGTATGCCATTTTGCCCAGAAGAATTGAAAGCTTATGAATGGGAGTTACCATAAATGCCTTTAGGTTGCCAAGCTGTCTATCCGTTATAATAGTAAAGCCACCGCTCCACATTGAGCCAAAGGCGGCAACCATGACTACAATGCCCGCTATTAGGAAGGTTTTGTAACTGCTACTTGCGCCATATACGTAATTCGTATTTGTGGTTGTGCTGCTAATCACGCTCGGCCGGGCGTCGAACAGCTCCGCTACCTGATCTATCGCTGCGTCTGCCTCCTGCGAGGCAATAGGCGAGGATATGTCCGTATACAAGAATACCGTATTGCGTGTTGTCTTTCCAAAGTTTTCAGGGAGTACCACTACAGAAGTTACACTTCCTGTAGCCAATAAATTCATTGCTTCGTGTTGGTTTGACAATACATAGATTTTGAGCGAATTCTGTTCATTAAGTTTACTTATGAAGCTTATGGCATAAGGCGAGCTTGCCAGATTGACAACTGCTATTGGTACATGGTTTACAGACATGCCGAGGTTTCCTAAAAGCAGGATAAGCGTAAGCGGAAATATTATCGATCTCGCTATGCTCGTTTTCCAGTTCTTCTTGAATATAAGCATGTCCCTTATATACAAATTGTAAGCATCGCCAATTATTCCCATTTTATCGC
>NZ_JAGDXD010000023.1 GCF_023256255.1 Caldivirga sp.
GCAGTTAAGAGGGGTATTGACACTGAGAAACCAAGAGGCTTAGTCAGGGTTGTTAGAAATTTCTAGTTATCTCTTGTTCTAGGTATTAGTAGCTTATGCAATGATTTACTAACATTTTAATTATCAGTATTTAAGTATTTCATATAAATCTATGCTAATTCAAGGTTAATTTATGTGAATTTTATAATCTATTAACTTATCAACATGAAATCTTATATTCTGGAATAATCTTAGGTAAAATCATGTGATTATTCCTGCAATAAGCTCTAGATAAATTATAAGTTTAAAAGTATTAAAGTCAACTTCTATTATGGTTAAGCTTGCTGTTAATGGTGGTGAGCCTGTTGCTAAGGATCTTAGTAGAATGATTCCTAGGTGGCCTCTTCTTGATGAGGATGATGTTAAGGCTGTGGTTGAAGCTGTTAAGGGTGGGCATTGGTGTAGGCTTTACCCAGGCTCCTATGCTGAGCGTTTTGAGGCTGAGTTCGCCAAGTACCATGATGCTAAGTATGGTATTGCTGTTGCTAACGGTACAGTATCCCTTGAGTTGGCCCTTAAGACCCTTGGAGTTGGGCTTAACCTGGGTGATGAGGTTATTGTACCAGCCTACACTTTCATAGCTACAGCCTCAGCGGTCACTGAGGTAGGTGCAATACCAGTGTTTGCTGATGTTGACCCTAAGACTGGTAATATTGACCCAAAGGATGTTGAAGGTAGGATCACTGAGAGGACTAGGGCAATAATAACCGTGCACTTTGGGGGTTATCCAGCTGATATGGATGCCTTAACTAGTATAGCCAGGAAGCATGGATTATACTTAATTGAGGATGCTGCCCATGCACATGGTTCAGAATGGAGGGGACGTAAGGTTGGGGCTATTGGGGATATGGGTTCATTCAGCTTCCAGGAAAGCAAATCACTAACTGCAGGTGAGGGTGGTATAGTGTTAACTAATAGTGATGAGTTGGCTGAGAGGGCTAGGTTAATACACAATATTGGTAGAGTTATTGGGCAACCAGGCTACATTCACTACATACTAAGCTCAAACTATAGGCTCAGTGAGATTCAAGCAGCACTGCTGCTCTCAAGGCTTAGGAAACTGCCCAGTGAGGTTAAGGTTAAGAATGAGAATGGTAAAGTCTTAGCCGACATGATTAAAAGGACTGGCGTAGTTGAGCCAACTAGGAACGATGATAGGGTAACTGTTAGGGGCTACTACTACTTCGTAATGCTTTATAAGCCTGAGGAGTTAAACAACATACCTAAGGAGGTCTTCATTGAGGCGCTTAGGGCTGAGGGTGTACCAGTGGGTGTCTCCTACGGCCCACCACTCTATAAGCAGCCGGCCTTCAAGAGAGAGAACCTGGTTAAGTCAATTCCAAAGTACATCCTTGATAGAATGCCAAACTATGAAAGACTTAATCTACCTGGTGCTGAAGAGTTCGCTAGAAGAGAACTAGTACTACCACACTATCTACTGCTAGCCCCAAGGGAGGCCTTCGAACTTGTAGTTGCAGCCATAGAGAAAATTAAGGAGCATGTTAATGAACTTCAGCAGTCAGTTAATAGACTTAAGGTAAGTGATGCAACAATAGATACCACCTACCATAGGTGAACTAGGTGATTAATCCTCATAGGCTTGAGGAATATATTAAAGGCATAGTCGTGAATAAGGACTTAGTTAACGCATTAAGATCAGCTAGAAGGATAGTAGCAGTTTCTCCGCATCCTGATGATATTGAGGTTATTGCTGGTGGTTACTTATCAATGATGGTTAATAATGGTTCCTTAGTTAAGAATGTAGTGGTCAGTGATGATAGAATGAGTATAGGTTCCATGGAGTATACTCTTGATGAGGTTATTGCGATTAGAAGACGTGAGGAGCTTGAGGCTATGAGGATACTTGGTGTTCATGATGTTGAATTCCTCAACTATGTTGATTCTGAGGTTCCTGAACCAGAAATCCTTAGGAGAGATTTCATTAGGATAATTAGGGGGTTTAAGCCTGATGTAGTAATTACAGTGGACCCACGCCTACCCTATGAGGCTCATCCAGATCACGTGAATACCGGCTTAGCCGTCATGCAGGCTGTGTTATTTCACGGTATACCAAGGGTTTTAAGCGAGTATAGGGTTGAGTCCCAGCCACCGGTATTAGCCTTGGGTGCCACAGTGAGGCCAAATGCGTTAATATGTATTGATGATTACGTGGATAGGAAGATGAATGCGTTAAGGGCGCATAAGTCACAGTTCAGCGAGGAACTACTGATGAACATTGAGTTGATTCACTTGAAACTGGGTAATGCTGCTGGATGCAAGTATGCCGAGGCCTTTAAGGTATTAACACCAAGTGAACTTCACATGAATCCGTTGGCTGAATATCCGTAGGCGAATGAGCCTCATTTAAACCATTAATGATTATTAACATTACTTCAAGAATCATGATGAGCGGAATTTTTAAATGCCTCACGTAACCTTACCCCCATGGATCTTGGCTTAAGGGGTAAGGTAACTATTGTTACGGCTTCTAGTAGAGGTATTGGTAAGGGTATTGCAAGGGTTATGCTACAGGAAGGGGCTAGGGTTATGTTATTCGCTAGGAGTATTGATGAGCTTAAGAGTACTGCATTGGAGCTTAGTAGGGAGACTGGAGGTGATGTAGCGTATGTTCAAGGTGACTTAACGAATAGGGATGATGTAATGAGGCTTATTGAGGAGACTAAGAGAACAATGGGTCCCATAGATGTACTAGTCTATAATACTGGGCCACCTAAACCTGGCCTATTCAGTGAATTGACGTTCGATGACTGGGATTACGCGGTTAAACTACTTCTGCTATCGGCTGTGTGGTTGAGTAAGGGTGTTGTTGATGATATGGTTAAGAGGGGTTGGGGTAGGTTAATTTACGTAACCTCCTTAACCCTTAGGCAACCTGTAGGTAACCTAGTACTGTCTAATACGGTAAGATTATCTCTAGCTGGCTTAGTTAAGTCACTGGCCAGTGAATATGGGCCAAGGGGAATTACGGTAAACGGTGTCATGCAGGGTTACGTAATGACCGATAGGGTCAGGAGACTGGCTGAGGATGAGGCTAAGAGGAGTGGTGCACCTATTGAGGAGGTTTTAAGGAGTATGGCTAAGGATATACCAGTGGGTAGGTACGGTAACCCAGAGGAGGTGGGTTACCTTGTTGCCTTCCTGGCCAGTGATAAGGCATCCTACATAAATGGCTCAATGATACTGATAGATGGGGGCCTTGTTAAATGCGTTCCCTAACCTTAATTAAACCCGTCAGTAACCTAGCACCAATCCTCAGCATTGGGTTTACTGAGGCAAGCATCGCTTCCTTAATAATCCATTTAACGGTTTCCCTAGGCATAATACTGATTAACCTACCTAAGGCATCCTCACTCTCGAGAATTGGGTCAGCCAATTCCCTAAGTCTCTTAACATCCCTGAGGAATGAACCAAGCACCTTATTCATTTCCACGCCATAGCTTAATCCTCCTTTAAGTGCCTTAGCCAGCAGTAATCCACTAACCATTGCGGTGTTAATGCCGGCTCCATTAGTTGACACAACGGTACCAGCAGCGTCGCCAAGTAGGTAGACCCCATTAGCCTCAATTCTCTTTCCAAGTTCACCCACTGGAATAGTCTTAAGTAGCACTGACCTTTGGGTTGGTTTAAGGTTTAGTGACTTCAGGAATTCATAATGCAGTTTAACTGGGTTAATACCCCTAAGCCAAGCATCATAACCCCTAATCCCCAACCCCACATTACTTGTGCCATCACCCCTTGGGAATATCCAGGCATAACCCCCAGGCGCTAGGTTAGGGTCTACAATCACAACAGCCTCCTCCTCATCTCCATCCCATCCTGCGGCTCTTTGGCTAGTGGCCACTGCAGTATCCATTGGGTTGAAGCGTGGGCTACCGGTTAATTCCATGGCTACTGATGGGTAACCATCAGCCCCAGCCACTAGTTGTGTTTCAACGTAGTGTTCACCATTATTGTCAATTACCTTGCACTTAAAGCCATCACCATGCCTAATGCATCCTGTTACGGTTGATGAGAAGTTAACCTTAACACCCCTATTGGCTGCATCATCAATAATGCTGCTTATCATTAATCCCTTATTAACTATGTAGGCTGGGAAGTTAATGCTACCTAAGTCTACTACTGTTCCCTTAACCCTAATTAGGATTCTAAGGGTCTTAATGTGATTAACAATAATGCTCCTCTTAATTGATTTATGAAGCGTGTACTCAATCATGCTCATTAATTCACTGGGTAGGTAATCCATAAGTAACTCTGCCTTAGGCATCATTTCACCACACACTACTGGGCCATAGTTAATCTTCTTCTTATCCACCAGCATAACACTGCTGAGGTTAACCTCACTTGAGAGGAATGAACCAGCCGGCCCACCCCCAATTACCAGTAGTTCAATACTAATTGGAATCACCCCTTAGGCATTCCCTACTTAACTCAATCATTAGGTCCCTAAAAACCTGAACCTTACTCGGTGGTATTAATGAGTCCCCTATTAATTTACGTAGGGCTGCATCAACATTAAAGTCACTATAGATTAACGCACCACCAATAACCCATAGTAATGAATCAAGATTGACTTGAGGTATTCCTGAAAGCCTAGTAACCCTTCCCCAAGCCTCCTGAACAATGCCCTGCCTACTCATAAGCACCTTGACGTCAGCATTAATTAAACCACTGCATTGAGTCAGGGTCGCTATCCTATAATCCACCGGCACCGGTAAGTCCTCAGGGGGTTTTACATTAACGCCGCATGCCCTATATGCATAGTAAAGCATCTTAATGGCGAAGACCACGGTCTTACTATTGATGGGTGAGCGTAGTCCATTAGCCAATAGTCTCCATGCCTCATTCAAATTGGTTAAATCCCTTAACTTATCATGAAGCTTGGCGCTGCAGAACCTATCAATTCTATTAACCTTAACGTCCCTGCCCCTGGCCAAGTAGGGGCTTTTCATTACGTATGCCTTAAAATCTCTGCATAAGTCACTGGGCCTATTGCGACTGAAGTACTCACTGAAGTAGCCCCAATGCTTCTCACCCCTACCAGTCAGCATGTAACTCACCACCGAGTTCATTGCAACTAATACGGCCACAAGCCCAGGGTCATTTAATGCCGTACACAGCTTCTTAACTACAATGAATTGAGGGTCTCTTTCCTCGAAGGCTAACACGTCGCTTAGGCTTAATTCCCTTAATACCTCACTTAACTTAGCCACCCTATCTTCACTTACCTCCACGCCTAATGCTGATTAAGCTGTTTTTAAAAGCCCTCCAGAGTGCGTAAATTAGGGCTAATTGCCCAACGTCGATAAATAATAGTGGTTTACCGATTGTGTAGAGTATGTAGGTTAAGGGAAGTATCGTTACCTTAGCTCCAATTGAATACAGGTAAATGTACTCTGATGCCGCAAACACAACAGCGAGAATCATTGATAATGCGTCAGCGGTCTTAAGGGGCTTAACAACGTATATTATAACTGTGGCTATCCAGAGCAGGAACATTACTGCCGAGAACCTCCAGGCGTAGATGTATAGTGGTGTGTAGTTGACCCAGTATATTGAGTCATTATCGTAGACTACGTACACTAGATTACCGTTTGGTGCTATTAACCTAGGCTCCACTGAGAATAATAATTCAATGGGAGATGCAATCGATATGATGGTTGTCATTATAACCAAGATTAATGCTATTACTAGTGAGTACCTTAACTCACTCCTCATGGTGGGGTCACCGCAATTCTCCAGAGCCCTGAGGATAAGCTTACGAAGAGTGTGAATATGAAGAGCACCCACAGCACGGCACTAATAATGTACATAACCCTAGAAGCCCATTCCTCCCTAAACCCAGGTATGCTTAGTAGCATGTAGTATAGGAATTGCCCACCATCAAGGGGCCATGCTGGCATTGTGTTAAGCAGTATTATAACCACGTTTATTGTCCACAACCAGTAGATGAACTGGTAAAATAACCTATCATCAATAGTAATGCCTATGAAGGGTAAGTTTGGGTCACTTGGGTTACTGGAGGTGATTATAGTGTATGTGTGTATTATGCCTGAGTGAAGTATCGTTAATGTGACTTGACTACCTGGCTTAAGCCCCTCTAGCACGTACAGTAGAGTCATTGATGATATTATTGGCTTCCCATTTATGGCAAGGAGCAGGCTATTGGCAGGTATGTTAGCGTAGAAGGCTGGTGAATCCTTAATGACGCTTGTTATAACTATACCAGATAAGTATGGTTGAAGGGCCGGTATTAGGGCTAGGTACATTAAGCCAATGGCTACTATTGATAGAATCATGTTTGCGAATACTCCTGCAGATAGCATGGCTAATATACCCCTTAACCCAGCCTTCTTCCTGAGATCAACCTCATCAACCTCAACGAAGCCGCCGTAAAGTATGAAGAGTGATAGGAATACGCCTCCTGACTTTATCTTACCCCCATATCTAAGTGCAATTATTCCGTGAGAAATCTCATGAACAAGTATGCTTATGCCTATTGCTATTAACACAATTACGAATACGTTAACGCTAACCGTAACGCCAGGTATTAGGGGCGTAGCCGGCGTGAACCTACTCTCCACTAACTGAGTTGCCGCCTGTTGGCTTGATACAGTGTGTAGGCTCGTTATGACACTTACCGTTGCGGCTAGGTTAATGCCCAGTATCCTAATGAATGATGGTACAAAACCCACTAGCTCACCTATTACCTGAATAGGCATAGGCAGTAGAACAGGAATTGCGTAAACCATAGCTAACGCGAAGAAAGCCACAACAAGCACAAATATCACCATTGTGGGAACACCATCTATTAAATCAGCCAGTGGCCTAAGAATCCTCTCGACACCACTACTCCTAGCCATTAAAGCAACGTAGTAGTAAACCTTGACTTTATCCCTTAGCAGAAGCTTAACTAATCCAATAAAGATAAACCAAGCAGCCACGAACCATACCAATGGCGATATGTTCATCACTGATCCCACATCCTTAGCTTAATATATTTTATTCTCAAGAGTAAATTTTTCCTCCCCTTCAATGCGCATTATCATTCCTAAGCTAATGCCAATCACGCTGCAGGCATACAGCTATGTTTTTAACTTCAATTAGTTAAGTAGGAGGTTGATAAACCATTAAACCTATTAAGGTAATTCACTATTCAAATATGCAGAGTAAAAATTGAAACCACCATAATTGCAATTGGGCATTTACAATATTAAGGTGTTACTACTATGTTGAATTAAAATTAAACAATTAGTTAACTTCAAATCTACGCGGTGAAACTACATGAGGTAAGGTATCGTTGTGAAGGCCCTCTATGGGTTTTAAGCGTAAAAAGTGTAGCTTAACAACCCCTTATGGGTCACTGTGTGTATTTAACTAGGTCAACCTTCCCTAAGCTGCTTTACGATACCTTAAGGAACGTGGGTTTTACCCTTGAGGTTTGGGACAATAAGGGTCATGGGATGTGGGATAGGGCAGCAGCACCACCTAGGGATGTGTTGAGGGATGCTGCCTCAAGGTGTGATGCGTTAGTTGTTACTATTGGTGATAGGGTTGATGATTACGTGTTAAGTAATGCTAAGGTTAAGGTAATAGCCACATATAGTGTTGGTTACGACCACATAGACCTTGAGGCAGCCACAAGGAGGGGTATCCCAGTTGGCTACACGCCTGAAATATTGGTTGAGGCTGTGGCTGACTTGGCGGTGGGCCTAATGATAACCCTGGCCCGCAGGGTAATAGAGGGTGATAGGCTTGTTAGAAGTGGGGAGGCGTATAAGGTTTGGGGTGAGTTTCTTGGTACTGAGGTTTGGGGTAAGACGCTTGGTATACTAGGCCTTGGTAATATAGGTGCTGCAGTGGCGAGAAGGGCTAAGGCATTCAACATGAATGTCCTATATTGGTCAAGGACTAGGAAGCCTTGGGTTGAGGTTGCCTTGGGTTTAAGGTACGTTAACCTTGATGAATTATTTAAGCAGAGTGACTACCTAATCATAACAGTGGCCTTAAGTAGGGAAACCCACCACTTGGTTAATGAGGATAAGTTAAGGATGATGAAGAGGGGGGCGTACTTAATCAACATAGCTAGGGGGGCCATTATTGATACCAACGCCTTAATCAAGGCCCTTAAGGAGGGTTGGATAGCTGGTGCTGCGTTAGATGTCTATGAGGAGGAACCATTACCGGCCACCCATGAATTAGTAAGGATGAGTAATGTTGTCCTCACCCCACATATTGCATCAGCCACCGTTGAAACCAGAAATAAGATGGCTGAGGTAACGGCACAAAATGTAATAAACGTATTGCTTAAGGGTAGTAAACCAGTCTACCAAGCTAACCTCACTCAATAACAATCCATCAAACGTTAATTAAAGCTATGTGGAAAACTTAAAAGTAGCTATATAACCCTACATCATGCATAAGATAAGTGAATTAACGTTAATGGTTTCAGTATTAGTGTTAACCATATGTGCAGTGAATACCCACGCGGCATTAAGCATACAGATGCCTACGGTACCGTCATGCTCATTGAATTCAAGCACCGTCTTAATGTTGACAACTGAGCCCATCCTACCCACATCAAACATGGTTATTACCTATGGTCCACCTGGTCCATGGACATTAGTTAAGTACGGTAACCTAGAGTACTTGCTTCAAATTAACATGTGGAATCTAGCAAGCGTGGGTTACGGCAATGAAACATTAACCTTCAACAATGAGACCGGTGAAATATGCTTCAGCTCCTTCATAAGTAACGTTACTTTAATAAGCCCAAGTGGGGGCGTTTGGGGTTACCCGGGTATTTACCTTGTTGGAATCTTCCCTGGTGGTCAAGTTAATATCCGTAACCCATCATTGCCATTACCATTAACAGTCGGTGATCTAGTTAATGGTTCATACTCAAATAGGTTAATAGCCCTTAACTACTCAATGTGGGTTCCTGATGATGAGCCAATGGACTGGTCCTACGACATATGGTTCACCACAACACCGGCACCATCAGCTAGTCTAAACCATGGTGCTGAGTTAATGATTTGGCTATACACTACGACACCTGTGTTCTCATGGGCTGACACTGGTATTAAGGTTAATATCCCTGTTACGGTTAATGGTTCACTTATTAATGAGACATTTGACATTCATGTTGACTGCTACCATGGTTCAGGCAGTACTTACTGGACCTACATAGCCTTTGTTCCCCTTAATGGTGGCTTCGAGAACGGTTACGTAAGCATATCGCTTAAGCCATTCCTACAGTACATGGTTAAGGTTTTCCCAACAATATGCCCAAGCCTCTGGTCCTCGCAGGATGAAGTGAGTAAATTATGGATGGATGTAATAACTTTAGGCAGTGAATACGGCAATGACCAGTGGGTTAACTACCCTGGATGGGGTGTAATAGCCTGGAGACTTTATAAGGCATCAATTTTAACACCCGGCCTTGCCCAAGTCACCAGCACCACAACTACAACAACCACAGTAACTGCAACAGTAACTACAACCGTTACTTCACCTAGTCTAGTTACCTCAACATCAGTAGTAACTGAGACCTCTACCTTAATTGAAACAACTTCATCCACAACAACGCTGGTTACTACGTTAACCAAGTTAACTACAGTAACATCAACGGTAACTATCGTTAGGCAAGCCATTAATGAGACGGTGGTGTGGGTGATCCTGGTGATAGTGATAGTGGTGGCTGTGGCTTTGGTGGCGGTAAGGAGAATATGATGTGAAGATTATGGGTTTTAAATCAAACCTTTTTACCCTAGTTTAAATTCACTCCCTAAGGCTCTCCTTAACTTTATCTAATTCAATTCCAGTATTATCCCTAGTTATGGCTACGCCAATTAACCCAATTACGTATCCAACTATTAGCAATACTACGTAGCCATTTATTACACCAAAAGCCTTTAACCAATACTGGGAGGTTAATAATGCTCCAGTGGCTCCAATACTAGCCATATTCCATAGGAAGCCAACTGCACTTCCCCTGAACCTTGTTGGGAATAATTCAGCTAAGTAAGCCAGCATAACGCCACCAGTGCCTATTACGCTTGTTAATACGCCAGTTGAGATTATGAGTGAGGTGTAGCCTAGCTTAAGCGCTATGGTTAATGGGTACGCTAACACTATGCCTACTACTATGAGTATTAGGAAGGCCATCCTCCTCCCAGTGTAGTTACTTAATACACCACCAATTATGGTTATTACCCCACCTAGCAGAGATGCATATGCTAACCCCCAGAACGCTTCATTAAGCGGCAACTTCATGAATCTTGTTAGGTATGTTGGTAGGAAACCTAGCGTTGCATAGGCCACCCAGAAGATTCCTGCTAATAGAAGTAAAGCCACCAAGGCATCCCTAGTACTGGCTTTGAATAATTCAGCTATGGGTACCTTTGCTATATTGCCTGTCGCCTTAGCCCTCTTATAGATTTCAGGATCATCAACCGTTAACCTAAGGATAACCCCAATGAGGGCAACTACGAGACCTACTAAGAAGGCGTACCTCCAGCCGAAGGCAACGAAATTCCTTGTCCCAAAGTAGTCTCTAAGCAGTGCGAATGTTAATGCAGCTAATGCGTAACCCCAGTAGTAGCCACTTTCAATAACGCCACTAACCAAGCCCCTAAACCGAGGTGAGGAACTCTCCACCGCTATTAAGTGCGAGCCCGAAACCTCACCACCAACGAATATTCCCACAATGAGCCTAAGGGTTACGAATAATGCAGTTGCAGTTAAGCCCACTTGTGCATATGTTGGTAATGCCCCTGTCAATGCTGAGAATACGCCAAGGCCAATTAGGGTTATTAACATTGTAATCCTCCTACCAACCCTATCTGCAACATGACCAAACACAATGCCACCCAATGGCCTAGCTAAGAGGGTTAAGGAGTATGAGGCGAACACGTAGAGTAATTGAGCAGTGGGGTTTGTTTTAGGGAAGAAGGCTTCCCCAATTATTGAAGCTATGAAGAGTATGAGGGTTAAGTCAAATACATCAACCATCCAACCTATTGTACCACCCAATAAAGCTCTGACATTTATCCCACTTACCTTAAGCTCACTACTCATATAAAATAGGAGGTGTGTAAATATTAAAGCTTTACCCAGTATCATATTTAATGGTCATTTAAAGTAGTATTAAGTCAGTCAATATTATCAATAAGTACTTAATGAATGATTAACTTATTGATTAAGGTTCTAATAGCCCTGTAATTAATGTAACATTAGGGTATCATAATGAACACAAATGAGTATTTTAGGGAAGGTTTTAAATCAAGCTAAGCTAGCCCTTAGCCTTAATGCTTGCTCTACTATTCCACGGTAAGGGTTCAAGCCCAGAGAAGATAAATTGGTTAACCAGGCCATTTAGAAACATGGGGTTCAGGGTTGAGGCACCTAAAATAGATGAGGTTGCTGATGGGGTCTCAATTGGATCCAGGATTATTGAGAATGAGAAGGACCCAGTAATCATAGGTGGCCATTCCATGGGTGGTACTGTGGCCTTACTATTAGCCGCCAAATATCCTAAGAAGGTTAAGTGCGTTATCGCTGTTGCTGCACCAGTTGATAGGGTTCTTCAATTAAAGTGGCTTGAGAAGGGGGAGGAGGGGTCGGTGAGGAGGGCGTTGTATAATGATATAGTGGCTAGGTTAAGTATGAGGGATCTTGAGGAATCTTCACCAATCAGGTACATTAATGGTGAATATCCACCAGTAATATACATTAGGGGTAGTGCTGATGATATAGTGCCCGCTGAGCACCTTGAGTTACTTAAAAGGAAGGCCAGTGAGTATGGATTTAAGGTTATTGAGTTAATGATAGAAGGTATGGGTCACACCCCCAGGTCCCAGCATGTTAAGGTGATTGAGGGCTTCATTAAAAGTAACATTAATCAATGCCTAATGGCTTAAACGGAGTCTATGTCAACGCCGTATAGGGCAGCGTAGACGAAGTCGGACACCCCCCTGAACTTCAAGGGTACCTTATGGTACTCTATAACTAGGGGGAATTGTGCCTTATCTATACTGCAGGGTGCAACCATGTACTGCGCCCCAGTGCGGTAAGCATCATATACTGAGGGCCATCCTGCCCAAACCCTAAGGGGCATTAATTCATCAAGCAGTAACCCACCACCAGCTCCGCAGCATAGCGTCCTCTCCCTATTATGCTCCCTCTCCCTAAATTCCTTAACCGTTGCCTTAAGTATCTCCCTAGGTTCATCAATCAAGTCCCCTGCCCTGGCTAAGTTACATGGATCATGGTAAGTCACCACTGCGTCAACCTTATTACTTAGCTTCAACTTACCCTTCCTAAGCGCCCATGCAGTTAATTGAGTTATTGAGATTCCGTCAATACCATGTTCAGCGAGCCTGGGAACCACGTAGTTCTTAAAGGCCCTCCACCCATGCCCACACTCCCCAAATACAACCATCCTAACCTTCCTCCTCAAGGCTGCATTCACAATATTATCCCCAAACCTCCTTAAGTGGTGCTCATCCTCAAAGAGCCCGAAGTTACCTACCTCAAGGGCCTGGGAGTCCATTGTCCAATTAAGGCCGAGCTCAGTCATTATTGCAATCGCCCCCTTTAATGTCCCAATGTTAGTGAAGAAGTCGGTAGAGGAGGGTATGTAGAGTACATCAGCCTTATCCTTATCCACTACTCCCTCCATTTTCTTACCAGTCTGCTCACTTATTTCACTAACCGTGAAGTCTATTACATTAAGTGCAGCGTCCTTAGTAATGCACATGTTGTTCCCCGTCTTGTACACGCACTCCATTGTCTTAGCTATGAAGGGGGGCATCATACCCATCTCAACGAATATCTGCCTAATAGACCTAGTTATCTCAGCTTGGTCAATGCCGAGGGGGCAGAAGTACGCGCATCTCCTGCATTCGGTGCACTGGTAGTAGTAGGTCCATATCTTATCTAGGTCAATGCTCTCCAGTAACTGTTTAAGTTCCCCCTCATCACTAACCTTATCCACTAGGCCGAAGGTTAATTTACGCATCCTCCTGTAAATATTCCTAATTAAGTCAGCCCTACCAACGGGGCTATTATTAGGGTCCCTTGTGGCAAGCCACATTTGGCATTTATCTATGCAGAAGCCGCAGTGGGTGCATGACTCCATGTAGTTCCTAAAAGCCCTATTACTTCTTGCTAATTCCCCTATCCTATTAATGAAGTAGAGCTTCCTATCACTTGAATTAGGCTTAACCTTAGTTAACTTACTCATCTCTATCGTAATTAATGTATCTTCATTAGCCTCAACCCTAGCCTTCAAGTGACCACTACCGTTACTGAACTCCTTAACCCACTCACTGTAGCGTGGGCTAGCCTCCAGTATATCCTTATCCTCACCCTTATACTTAACCTTAACATTAGTCATGGTCACCACCCCAGTTCTTTCAGGATCCTCTTCTTAACCTCATTAATGTCCTCAAACTTACCGTATAGGGCTGGGTTAACGGGCATTGAGAATGGGTGAATCATTTTGGCGAATGGGATATACATCATGAATAACTCCACCGCAAGCACATGTGCGTAGAAGAGTAGGTTACTAGGTGGGGGAATGTATTTAAATGATGTTAAACCAAGAGCCCACTTAGTGGCTTCATTAAATAATGAGGAGGGTGCGGTTAATCTAAGGGCTAACCCAAGCACTACTATTACTATGACCCATGAGACTGCCACGTAGTCATCAAGGTAATTAATGATGACCCTGTAGATCCTCTGAACCCTAATTCTCCTCACAAGTAGGAATACGCCTGACGCAAGTGTTAATGCACCTACCATGGTTCCTAGGGTGAACATTACTGATTCAGGGACCGTTAGTTGAGGTAACCATAGGTGTAGGTGGAAGGCAATTAGTAGGAATATTCCCCAGTGAAACAATAGTACGCCAAGCCACGTTGAGTAATCCCTACGGTAACTAGTACCTAGTATCGTGTAGTATGTGAACATTCTGGCTAAAATATGCTTAACTGAACCTAGGAAGCTTTCCTGCCTTGGCTTGATCACAAGCCTGTATAAGCCTAGGTAAAGTCCAAGTGGGCCCTTACCGGCATTAAGCCATAAGGCAATCCTATAAAGCACGCCGCATACCAGTATTACTAATGATACGTAAGGAAGTATGAAGTATAGTGAATACGTTAACGCATTGTACATTTAAGTCACTGCCAAGTCTCCATTGCCTTTCTCAAGTCCTCCAGGTATTTGCCCTTCTGCTCTTCACTCATGTTGAAGAACGTTATGCCGTAGGTGTAGTATGGTTCAGTTGGCTTGGCTTTAGTAATCTTAGCCGCTAGGTCTGGGTCAAACTTGGCGAAGTCACTTAGGAAGCGGTTCCAAGTCACCCTTATTAATGTGTCACCAATTCTCTCTCTCCTCCAACCCTCCTCATCCCACTTAGGCACAATCCTATCCCTAACTATTTGGAACATGGTCATTAAAGCCTCTTCCAATTTATCAGGGCTAGGTAGGGGTATGAATGGTATTAGTACCTTAGCTAACTTAGGCCCATTCCTACTCTTAATCGTACCACCCACCAGTACAGTTAACCCCCTCTCCTTACCAGGCTTAACGGCTGGGTAAGCCCTCCTAATGCACTCCATACACTTAACGCACTTTGATCCATCAATACTTAATCTTGACCCATCCCAACTAATAGCACCAGTGGGGCATGATTTAACCAGGTCTTCAACATCCCCACCCTCCTCAATCCACTGCTTCAGCCTCTCATCATCAACATCAGGGGCCCCCCTCCATGTGCCTATCACCACGTAGTCCGCCCTTGCCTGAGCCTTAAGGCAGTCTATTGGGCAGCCTGAGTACTTGAATTTTATCTTGTATGGGAATTGAGGGTAAGTGGCCCAGTCTATTAGGCAACTGTAGGTGAAGTCCCTGGCCTTTAAGGTGTCATATATTGCGTAGGGGCATAGTAATGGTCCTGGACATGAGACGGTGTTCCTCATTACATCACCTGAACCCCCTATGTCTAGGCCTATTCTTCTCAGGAATACGTCTAGCTCAATAAGCTTCTCCCTAACTACGTTTAAGACAACGTCCCCAGTTCCTCCTATGAACTGTAATGAACCCCAACCATACTTCCTTGATGCTTCAATGAGGAATCTGAGTAGTGTGGTTGTGAAGACTTGGGCTGAGGGGATTAGAACGCGTGCATGATCCTCGAAAATGGGTGGATTTATCCTAGTCCATGGGTGGCTCATCCTAGAAAGCACACCTGAATATATTCCAGGGGCCTTGGCTGCACTGGTGGCCCATGGGGTTACACCCGTAACAAGCCCCATGCCATATATGTAAACTGGGTACTTTGTCTTCTTAAGTTCAGTAACATGACTTGGCCACGGCCCCTTCTCCAACTCCGCTAAATACTCCTCAACCTTCTCCTTGGGTGGTGGCTCAGGCCATAATGCTGGGTCTATTGGTAGTTCTTCAGATGCCATATGAGGTGCTTTAACTTTGTTTAAAAATCCTTATTCCTCATTAAATGTGAAATAATTCTAATATAAATGCCTGTAAACACCTTAAGCATGGGTGATGCTGTGGATCAAAGAACAAGGATAAGGATCGTGGTTCATAAGTTAGCCTTCAGGAGTGGTGACTTAACCCCAGTTAATCACCCTGAGAAGCTTGCTCCAATACCATATACTAACTACGTCCCTGAGACACTGCTTAGGAACATGGGTAAGTGGGTTAAGACAGAGTTAATAACCCCAGCCATAGTTAAGCATGTTTCTGAGACAGGTGAGGAGATCTACTCAGTTAAGGTTATTGGACCCCCAAATTCAAGGTTTAGTGCAGATACGCTTGAGAAGCTTTGCGACCTAGCTGACATGTACGGTATTGGTGTTATTAGGCCTACTCCTCAGGGTAATGTTGAGATACTCACTGATGAGGAAGAGAGGGCTAGGAGACTTGAGGAGGAGCTTAGGAAAAATGGTTTCTTAGTAGGTGGATGGGGGAATCACTTATGGAATATCCAACCCTGCACGGCCTATTTAACGTGCACTACGGCCGTCATTGATGCACCAAGCATAGCTAAGGCGCTTGGTGATGCCTTAGTGGAGTATGTTTATGAGAAGGAGACTCCAGCTCACTTATCAATAAAGGTTTCAGGTTGCCCAAACGCCTGTGGTGGTGCCATTGATGTTGCCGACGTTGCAGTCGTAGGTTACCCTGCTCAAACACCTATGGTTGATGATAAGTGGTTCTCAAGCATTGGATCACCATTAGACGTGACGGCGGCATGCCCAGTTGGTGCAATAACCCCGAAGAGGGACCCATCAACAGGTAAGGCGTACGGTATAGTTATTAGATCTGAATTATGTATAGCCTGTGGTAGGTGCCGTGACACGGTGGACGCTATTGTGTATGATCCCAAGAAGACGGGGGTAATGGTGCTTGTGGGTGGTAAGGCATCCAACACTGGACCTAATGGGCAATTAATGAGTAGGATAGTGGTCCCATACATACCAAGTGAGCCACCAAGATGGCCAACCCTAGTTAAGGTTGTTAAGAGAATAGTGGATACTTGGGTTATTAATGCCAATAAGGGTGAACGTATTGGGGATTGGATAAACAGGATTGGTTGGGATAAGTTCTTTGAGTTAACGGGGCTTCCTGATGTTAGGAAGTACTTGAGGTTCTCAGAGAAGCCTGGGCCACTTTATCAGCCTCTCTACAGGAGGAGGTTAACTGAGACCTACGCTTACTTGTTTAGGGAGTACGCTAGTAAAATCTAGCCCCTTACGTTTTCCTGCTTATTATTAAGCATTCCGTAGAGCTTACATAGTATTCTCCTAGTCATGCCCCATATAACCATGTCCCCTAGAATCACAGCCTTCCTAGTATTACCCTTAACCACAGTGACCTTATCCGCATTAGGTAGGTCACTTAATCTAACCCACTTAAGGTACTCAAACTCCCCACTGGTGGTATTAACCGCCTCAACACCGCAATCAACCTTAAACACTATGGGTAAGACATTAAGGCTAGGCATATTCCTTGGATGCTCAACATCAAGCACAGTCACTAATCTGCCAAGTTTCCTTAAATCTATCCCAGTCTCCTCCATGGTTTCCCTAATCGCAGTATTAAGTAAGTCCCCATCACTAGCCTCATAATGCCCACCTGGAAAGGCAGCATCCCCACTCCATGGATCCCTTGGATTCATAATCCTCTTACCCACTAACACCATTGCGTCTGGGCACTCCTTCAATATCACTGCAACCGCAGCCCACGCCTTCCCGTCACTCGGCTTAAATAGGCTAGGAACCATAATCTATGTTTTAAACTAAGTCCTCATTTAAACACTTTACTTCATCACTAATAGGGGTCTACTTATTTTAAACACAACCAGTGGGCTTGGGTGCACCAGCAACCCTGCACGCCCCCTTAGCTGGGCCATTTGGGAATAATTGGTATATCCTCTGGAGTGGTATTCCTGTTTCCTTAACAAGCATTCTTATTGGTGGGCACATGCCGAACCTCTCCCAGTACTGCCTCAGGTACTTAACCACCTTCCAGTGTTCATCCTTCATAACACCCATTTGCCCAGTATCCGGGTCACGGCACTCTTCCCTGCACAGTATCTTAGCCACCTCCTCATTCCATGTTGATGGATCCTTTAGGAAACCATCCTCATCTAGTTCAATCTTCCTTCCTCCTACTTCCATGTATTTGAGAGACATGATTGAATCAGTTATTGTTAATAATTAATCCTTAACTATTGTGAGGCCTTATGTGCCCTTTTACGAGTATTCTTCTTTTAAACTTGTGCACTTATAAATATTTAAAATATCACTTGGAATGTGGAAGTTAACGTGATTAATCTTTAAGGTTAGGTGATGTAATACTATACTCATGGAGAACGTTGGGGTAACTGATGATTATAGAGGGGAATTGAACGAAATATCCATATTATGGAGCAGATTAGTCCCCTACCTGGATGAACAGGAGTCAAGCATCCTAAAGGCCGTGGTGGAGAACAATGGCATAACACTATACAGGCTATCGAGAATAACAGGACTAGCCTTCAGTACGGTTTTTAAGAAAACCAGGAAGTTAAGTAGTAAGGGTATAATAACTATCTCGAAGAATGGTAAATGCAACAGCTACAGTGCCACTGTGCTAGGGCTCATTATATGTTTAGCTAAGTCATGCCTAGACAAGGAGTATGTTGCATTTAAACTACTTAGGATCATGAGTGACTTAGGTGTAAGCAACATAAATGAATTACTTAAAATACTTAAGGTAGTTGGGTCATCTGCATCAGCCAGGGATGTGGCTAGTATTAAGAATCCAAGCGACCTACTCTACATGGTGTTGAGGGGTACGGCTAACGTTGATAAATCAATAATAAGCCTAATAAGATACCACCTAATGGCTTAAACACACTTTAAGTACCGATCTAGTGCGATTAAACACCTTAGTTAACTCACAATTAACCACCTATCATTGAAGATTCGTTGACCTAGCCTTACAGCATGAAACTAAGATTTAACATACCCTAGGGTAATATTAGAAGTTTTAATCCTGGCATGAGACTACGAATCAACCCTATATTGATGAGAAATGCCCAGTAAAGGTTAATTAGAGGGTTTTTAGAAGGATTACTTGGCTGTGATAACGTCCTGGGGTATCTGATTATTGATGAGTGACATGCCGAATGAGCCATTTCTAAATTATAGTATCGCCTACATTGTCCGACTCCATGCTAAAGGAATGAGTCTTTCGGTTGCTGTAAAATATGCATCCTTTATCGCCGTATAAATAAGTATGTATTAACTAGTGCGCAGTATGAGCATGGTATTAAACAGTAGGTTAACCAAGGTTGATGATAAGTATGTAGTGGATTTAAGGGGGTTAATCTGCCCGTATCCTCAACTCTATACTGCTAAGGTGATTAAGTCAGTGGAAAACGACGCAATAATCGATGTTCTCGTGGATTACCCTGCATCCTGCCAAACAATACCACTAGTTGCAGGTAAACTGAACTGCAGTGTCCTAGATATAATACAGGTTAATAAGTACTGGGTAATAAGGCTTAGGAAAAATCCCGAATCCGCATGATTTTAATAGGCGTATTTAGGGTTTAATGGAATTGAACGCTTAGTTTTCCTGTCCTATTTTTATTCGGTTAACCCGAAAGGTTTATAAATTAATTAGGGTAACCCGAAAGATATGAACATACTGCAGCTACTCTTAAACCCACCAACTGGGTTAGGGTTATCGGAAATACTATTCATAAGCCTCCTACTGGGTATGATGCATGGCGCCACCCCAGATGAGCACACCTGGCCAATAACCTTCAGTTACGCTATAGGGAAGTACAGTACCAAGGGCGGTATGGCGGCTGGCTTCTTATTCTCTCTGGGCTTTACTATACAGAGGGCTTTACTGACGACCCTGGGTTACATTGGATTAGCCTACTTTTACCAGAGATATAACTTAGATGGCCCAGTCTACATAGTGGTTGGCCTAGTGATGGCTATAGCTGGTTCATATATATTAAAGGGCAGGTACCTGCACTTACCCATTGACTTAGCGCTTGGTGGTAAGGCACACCACACGGGTAAGGCTAGTAGGCTACCACTACATGAGGTTCATGAAAGGGATGTACCGTTAAAAATGACTATAGTGCATGGTTTAATAGCAGGCTTTGGCTTCGGGGCTTATGCAAGTATAATCACATTTATACTAGCCCCTCAGGTTCCTGGGTTAATATATGCTCCATTACCTGGCTTAATGTTCGGTGTTGGAACCATGATTATGCAGATTATATTCGGCGCAGTGTTCGGTAATATACTGAGGATTAAGAAGTTTAATGAGGATGAAATTAAGGTTATTGGTAAGAGGGCTGCCGGTAGGGTACTCTACTACGGTGGATGGGTTTTCGTGCTAGCCGGCCTGTTAATAGTGTTCTTCCCATCAATAGACTCATGGGCAATATCAACTGGCTTACCCATACCTAACTTGGATGCGGTGGATGTTGGGTTCCTACTAGTGGTTGCGGTTGTTGGCGCATTAGGCATATACAGCATAATTAGGGGTTACCAGGAAGCTGTCGCCATTAGGAATCAGAGGCTGGGTTCAGGAAGCCTAGTTTCTTCAACCCCTCACTCTTAAAAATCACTAAGATTTAGAATCAATGTTGATTAAATTAATTAATTCATTTAATGCGCTTTCACTAAGGCTATGTATTATCATTATTGGTGCCTCATCAAGGTAAATAATTATTAAAGAACCATTAATGTTCATTTTACTCATTGAGACTATGAGTGAATTTAAGGAATCCCTTAATGCCACGTAGTATTGCCTTAATTGATTTAATGATTCGTAATCCACATTGCCCGTAATCCCTATGTAAAACAGTTTATATAATTCCCTCCCCTTCTGATCAAGAACATTGTATGATTTAATGGTTAACGCACCCTGACTAATAGTCCTTAATTCATTAGTCCTAATGTACTCTATGGTTGTGTTTATCCTAGTAATCATGCTGGACACGTCATTGGCAATTTCCTTAAGCCTCTCTATGGCCTCATCCTGGTTCTTGTAATGTTCAATTCTCAGCATTTAACTAAACTTAACTAAACTAGGGTTTAAATTTTCAGTCACTGACCCTAAGATCACCAGTCTCCCGCTGAAGTCTCATCACTTAGTAAAACCACCCTATAGGGTTTTTAAATCATCATGAGTTGTTTTAGAATCCAAGCTCCTTAAGTACCCTACCTGAGGCTTCATTAATAATCCTATCCCTATTATCCTTAATAGTCTCAATCATACTTCTATGCTTACTTAAATACTCATCCACCTCCTTCTTCGCGCTCAACTCAGCATTTAACCGGTACTCATTCACCAGCTTACTAATCTCATCATCAAGCATCTTACGTAAATTATCCTCAACTTGCCTTAAATATGAGTCAAGTTCACTCTTAACCTGTTCCCTAACCTTCTCAATATCAGATATGGTCTCGTCCAGCCTTCTCATTATCTCGTAAAACTTAGTTAAGTTATTGGAGCTATTGGACATGCGCTGGTAGTCTCCTTAAGGATATATAAGCATTCCCCATTTATTAACTATCCTCCTAACGCATTAATTAAACTAGGATACCTTAAGGGTATGGGTCTTTACCGTAACGTACCTAAAGCCTCGCCCCTTCTAGGTACTGCAGTCTTCGAATATTATCATGCATATTTTCTCCCCCTTAGCTTCTTTAGGTGCTCTATGTTGCCAACATATATGTATACGTATTCCTTCCCTTTAATTGTCTTGATTGTTATTGTTCCCTCAGTAAGGACTGACATAAGAATTGGGTTTATTAACCCAACCATGGAGACTTTACCAATGACCGCTGGTGGTGATGGGGTACTAACCCTTACGGTCTCGTGGAGGGTTAGCCCTGAGCCAGTGGTCCTTGACCTCATGAAGAGGTATAGGACGGCTCTAAACCTATCGGTTCAAGTCCTAGTAGTAAATAGGGTAACGAGTGTGGGTAAAGCCCACGCATTATTGTACGATTGGTTGAAGACGGCGTTTAACCTACCATCTAGGGTAGCCATTGACTGCTACCGTGAAGCCCTAGCCATTGTTAAGTCGTGGCTCAGGAATCCAAGGAGGGGCAGGATCCCAAGGGTAAAGGCACTTAGGATGTGGCTTAGCCCTGGCACGGGTTACCGTGTCAAGGGTGATTACGTTGAGTTAATTGGTGGCTATAGGCTTAGGGTAATTGGCAAAGATCCTAGATATGGCGAGTACCCTAACCGTGAGGCTAGGCTGGTCTATAGGAATGGTGAGTTGTTCCTTAAGATAATTAAGCGTAT
>NZ_JAGDXD010000024.1 GCF_023256255.1 Caldivirga sp.
AGCCATATTGTGGTGGCGTTTGGAAGAATGTAGAGTGTACCAATGCAGAACCCGTATTGCAGTAGGTTGAAGCCCCTTATGAATGCATCCCACCCAAGCGTCCAATTGGCTACCAAGTAATTCCTAATACTGGTTAGATTATAAAGGTTGAGAGGTGGAAGGGTATTATTCACTGGAGTGATTGTTACAGTCTGGGTTGTTGTAACAGTGTACGCATAAGTAGCGTAACTCGTAGTAGTAGTTGTAGTGGTGATTGTAGTAGCGTGGTTCAGTGTGACGGTGTAATTGTAAGTTACTGTAACTGGTGGGAGTGTTACAGTACTAGTATTATTATACACTGTGGTAGTCACTGTGATAGTCCAGTTAACCAAGGCTCTCGTGGTTGTTGTAATCGTGTGGTTGATTACGGTAGTCTCAATAATGGGTATTTGCCTGATTATTGTACTGGTTTTTACTAGGTGTAGGTTGTTGGTTAGTGGTTGGTAGTTTCCTATGATTAGGCCGAGTATTGTGGCTAGGATTACCGTTATGATTAGGGTTATTTTACCGCCAGTGTAGTACCTAACCCACGCCATGGGTTAACCCACTAGCCAGGTTAATTAGCATGATTACCCTTTAAAATATTCACGGAAGGTAAGCTATCCACTTTAAAAGGTAAGCTTCTTGATTCATTTATCCCCCTTCATGAGCTAACACTTGTGATTCAGTTAGGGCTGTTACCTTTCTTCAAAGATTGAAAAGTATTTTGCCTTAACGGATGAGACTTTTAAGTTTGCCGTAGGTGTGAGGGCCGTGGTTAAGGCTAATAATGGTGATGTTCATAATTATTAAGGGTGATTAGTATAAGGTAAAACCATTATTGGTTTAAATCTTCAGTGAACTTGGACTGTCATAATCCTCTTAACGGTGGTGCTTACTGCGGTACCGATTAATACAATGGCTAGGTTTACGGCTAGGGCTAATAATGCTATGTAGATTAAATGCCCCATTACTGGGTAAAGTGGGTTAAACCCCTCCTTAATGGCCAAGTAAACTCCAAGACTTAGTCCAACCACCCAGCCATTAGTGAGTACTTATCGAGCTTATCTATTACTAGGCCTAGGAATACGGGAGGTAGTGTTTGGGTTATTATTATGCCACCTAGTAGCTGTAGGTTGATTGCGTACGTTGGGGGGACTAGGAAGACGAAGCGTTTCCCCGCTTACGGCGCTAATTGCTTTTGATTATTTTTAATTCCGTGAGTGGGGTTGGCCCTTGGTGTGGGTTCATTAGCTTCACCCGCACTTCATGGGGCCTTGTCGAGGCCAACGCCATGGGCCTCCCATTTGGGGATAGGTACCTTAGCCCAATATTAATGGCTCCAATGGTGTCTCTATCTAGGACTAACCCGTTGCCCAGTCTGGTGAGTCTAAGGGCGATTTTAACCACCCTTATTCTCCTGACCCCTCTCACCGCAGTGCGGATCACGGAGGGGTTGAAGGACTTGATGCGGTTGCCGGTGAATGGGTCTGTGCTTGAGGTGTATGCCTCGGAGGCCTCCACAACGTGGATGGGCTTCCCACTCAAGACCCTTACCAGTGTTGCGGCACTCCACTGATGTATCCTATGCCTAAGATTATTATTCCTGGCATTGCCAGTGAGCCTCCTCTTGCCCCTATGCACGTTCCCAATAACCACAACGGCATTGTTAGCCCGAGCCAGCTCCTCGATAATCCTCGCCGTCTTGTAGATAATATCCATCTTCCTCACCCCCTCCCTCAACCTCCTAAGTGCCCTCTTCACGCCCCTATCCCGTGTCGACTTACCCTTAGTTATCCTCTTCCTCCTCTCAGAGTAGGCAATGACTATCTTACCCAGGTTCGTCTCCACCCTATAGGCGTCACTAAGCTTACCATCCCTGAATAATGCCAGCGTGACGTTATTCTCATTAACATCAACAGCAATGACGTTGTTAGGGTTATAGCTGACCTCGAAGTCCCTCTTGAAAGTCAGGTAAAGCAAAACCCTTCTACCGTTGAGCCTGACCTTGAGCTCGCCGGAGAGCCTCCAACCACCGTAGAGGTACTTGTATAGTTGCCTGTGGCTTCTGTAGTGTATCTTCACCCACCCCCTGTGCGTCCTCAGCTCAATAACACCACCCGCTAATCTCCAGTCCTGTGAGTCGGAGTAAACCACCGTGATGCTCCTCACTGCTGGCTCCTCACCCATAGCTAGGCCCTTTTTCTTAAGCCTAAGAAAGCTCCTAGCCCTCCTAACGGCGTCCCTGTAACAACCCTTAATAACCCTAGTCGGCAACCACGGGTACTCCTCCCTAAACCTATTATAGAACACCCTGTGAAGCGTCGCCTGCGAAGCCCTATGCTCCACAGCATAGTCGAGCATCTCCGTGAGCATGCCCCTGTATGCCTCAAGGATCTCCCTAAGGGCTCGCCTACCGAACCTATTAACCCAACCCTCCAAAACAACAGTCCTCTCAAGGGTCTTTAACACATGAAATCACCTCCTCGTATTTCCGGCTCCTCTTACCATATATCCTGGCGGCGAAGGATGTTACAATATCCACGAAGTCCTCCACAAGCTCCTGTAAGTAACCCCTTGGCTCCTCTTGAAATACTACGAAAATCTCTACGCCTAATGCGTTAAGTAATGTTTTGAGGTATTCAAACCCGAACCTAGTTAACCTATCCCTATACGCGACAACCACGGCATCTATTTCTCTCCTTTTCGCCATCCCTATAAGCTTAAACAACCCCTTCCTATCCTCCTTAAGCCCACTGGCTATATCAGTGACAATCACGTACTCGGCCTGAGGAAGGTTCTTAACTACCCAAAGCCTAAGAGACTCAACCTGCTTCTCCAAGTCGCCTCTCTGGGTATTGCTTGAGACCCTGGCGTATAACGCCACACGCTTAATCCTCTGAACACCCCTGATTAGCCTCTCAACCTCACTATATGGAATTCTCCACCTACCATTAACATTATATGCAACAACCCTACCAACCCTAATCCACTTAATCACGGCACTCCTAGAAACACCCATGACCCTTGCAAACTCCCCAGTGCTTAAATACCGCTCACCCATTTCCCAACAAGTAATTACAAGTATTCACAAGTATTTAAACTTAACAACTAACCAAAAACAGCCTAAGGCAATGAACTTAAACACCACTGAAGCCCACTTAGCTAACCTAGTCTCACCGCTAGGGCTTAGTTTAACAATGGGTTTAACTATGTTTCTGGTTAGTAGGTTAGCCTGCGCCATTGTTATTATTGCCGCCGGCACTAGGCCATCTATGAAAATACCCAGTAACGCCAAGCCAGCTAACCAATCAGGCAGTACTGTGACCGCCAGCGCTGGTATGGCTAATATGCCCCGCTCTAGGGGTGGGAATGGTGATATGAGTGATAGTGCCTTGGGGTCGGCGTAAATCAATATGCCGTATACTGCAAGCAACGCTAAGCCAATGCCGTATATTGGTAGGAAGGCTGTACTTAACGCCAGCTTCCTCTTGCTCTCAGCGCTTAATCTTGAATTTAACTTAGGCAGTCGCCGGTAATTACCTTACCTCTCTTTATAATTGCCTTAACCTTATTAGCACTTATTGAGTACGTTAGCCACCTGTAATTGGGTACATTCCATATAATTACGTCAGCCAGGTAACCAGGCATTAGTATTCCCCTATCCCTTAAGCCTAGGCTATAGGCTGAATTAACGGTGGCTGCCATTAAGGCTTCCATTGGTGTTAAGCCAAGTAGATAGGATGAAAGCTCCATTGCGGTTTGCATGCTTATTGACCACGTGTTTGGGCTAAAATCAGTGCCTATAGCCGTAATAACCCTGCTACTCCTCATTACGTTTACTAATGGTCTCTTATTAGTCATGAGAGTCAACACTGTTATGGGTAGTAGTGTTGCCGTAATTCCCTTAATCGCCATTACCTTAATGTTCACCTCAGGGGTGTTTAGTAGGTGATCGATTGATGTTAATTCCAATTCCCTGGCTAAATCACTGCAGCCAATGTAGGATAATTCATCAGCATGCATTCTAAGTCCAAGCCCAGCATTGTAAGCAGCTTCAAGTATAACCTTAGATTCATTTACTGTGAACGCCTCTGAATCACAGAATACATCCACGAAGGTCGCTAAGACTCTAATCTTACTCATTGAGTTAACAATATCCTTCACATACCCCTCCCTACCACTCCTCGGCGGTACATGGGCTAGGAATGTTGCTACTACATCCACTTCAGTCCTATTCTTTAAATCATTAATTAACCTAAGTAGTCTAATCTCCTGGTCAATACTTAACCCATACCCGCTCTTAATCTCAATTGTAGTTGTCCCGTAGCTTAATGCTTGAGTAAGCCTGCTTAAACCAACCTTAATTAATTCCTCATCATCAGCCTTAACGGTGGCTTCAATTGTTCTACGTATCCCCCCTCCGCGTTTAAGAATATCCTCGTAGGATACGCCGTTGAGTTTTAGTTCAAGTTCATCCTCCCTTGAGCCGGCGAACAGTAGGTGAGTGTGTGGATCAACAAGACCTGCGGTTACTAATGAATCCTCAGCGTTAATTATGCGGTCGTACTCATACCTACTTCTCAGCAGGTCCCAAGGTCCAACATCTATTATGAAACCGTTATTAATAATGAGCCCTGCATCATTAATTATGAGTACGTTATCGTTAAACCTCCAGGGCATTGAAGTGGCAGTAACCAACTGCCCTATTGGGCCAATAGCTAACTGGGCTTTCACACGGCTACTCATGGTAATTAACTTAAAGGTATTACGCCTAACTGTTGTAAGTAGCGGAAAAATTCATAGTCTTTTCCTTCGATGCTTAATTGGAGGATGCCACTATGAAGCCAATGAGTAGGCCTTGAGGAAGGCACCCAATGAAACTCCCGTGTCGTGACTGGGAGCTCTGCTCCCCAACCTAGGCATGGGGGGAAGAAGGAGTAATGAAGCCGAGTGACCAATAGCCACGAAAAACAACTATTAGTCACAATGAAGACCGAACTCTAACTCCACTTAGCAGGTAATAAATTAAATATCCTCATTTACGCCTTAGACTCATGGTTATTGAACTTGGTGGTGAAGTGAAAATAAGCATTAGTGATGTGGTGAAGGTGGCTAGGCAGTATGAGAAGGTTACGATCAGTAGTAAGGCACGTGACTTAATCAATTCCTCACATGATGTGCTTAGCAGGCTGGTTTCAAGCAACGTTAAGATATATGGCGTTAACACGGGCTTAGGGGAACTGTATAACATTAGCGTTAACCCAAGTGAAGTCGCTGAAAAATCAGTGGAGCTGCTCATTGATCACGCCGCTGGTGTTGGGGATCCAGCCCCAGATGATTGGGTTCGGGGAGCAATAATGATAAGGGCTCACCAATTATCGAAGGGTTTCAGTGGGGTTAGGGAGGAGGTTATTGACTCAATGATTAGTTTACTTAACTTAAACATTACACCAATAGTGCCTAAATTCGGTTCAGTGGGTGCAAGTGGTGATTTGGCACCATTAGCCCACATTGCATTAGCCCTACTTGGTGTAGGTAACGTGAAATTCAGGGGTAAGATCGTTGATGCTCATTACGCATTAAAGGAGGCTGGGATGAGTGAATTAAAGTTGAGTTATAAAGAGGCCTTAGCGTTAATTAATGGTAACAGTTACAGTGCCTCAGTGGCGATGCTTGGGCTTTGGGATTCATTAATGCTAGTTGAATCGGCCACTGTAGCCATGGTAATGACTATTGAGGCTTCAGGGTCAAATATATCATATTTAAAATCCGTGATTAACCCGATTAGGCTGCATCATGGGGAAAAGCACGTAGCTGACTTAATCAGTAGGGCGATTAGAGGTGTTAATTTCACGTTTAATCGATTGCAGGACCCATACTCACTAAGGTGCATACCCCAGGTGTTGGGTTCCGTGCTTGATTTGATTAATTGGGCAGTAGGCATGGTTACTGATGAATCCAACTCAGTTAGTGATAACCCAATACTATTCAATGGGGAGGCTTTATCCACATGCTACTTCCATGGGCAATACATAGCGCTATCCATTGATTCAGTTAACATTGCCCTATCAGTGTTAGGCAATTTAATTGAAAGGCAGATAATGCAGCTAATGAGGAGGGAAATCAACGGTGTGGGCAATTACCTAGTTAATGGGCCATGGCGCGTTGGGTTAATGCTCACCCAATACACTGCAGCAGCATTAGCGGGAAGGTTAAGGGAATTAGCAACCCCGTCAACGGTTCATAATATTCCAACCAGTGGGTTGCAGGAGGATGTTAATTCAATGAGCGCCAACTCAGCTATTAAACTGCATGATGTTAACGATGTTTTATCAAGGCTTATAGCCTTATTAGCCTACGTATCATACATGGTGCTTAAGGTTAAAAACGATTGCCGAGAATGCGGTGAAGTAACGCGAGCTGCCTACAGCATGATTGATAAGGCCATTGATGGCGAGAACATTATTAATAATATTGTGAATGCGATAAGGGGAATACTGCCTAACCTCGCGCATTTACTTGAATAGTGCTTAATGGTTTAAGTCTAAATATGTTAGATTATTAAACGCGCAATTAACATGCTTTACAATGGGGAACCCTGAACCTAAACCTCCGTTTTTAAGAGGATCCATGTATAAGTTCATTAAGGACCCTAACGATGTTAGGCTAGGTGAGGTGATTAAGAGGGCTTGGACTAGTGGTGATGTGGGAATCCTAGGTGTACCATGGGATGGGGCAGTGGGTACAAGACCTGGGTCAAGGCTTGCCCCTTCCCGAATTAGGTCAATACTATACACAATGCCCTTAACCTCAGGTAAAGTAAGCCTAGTGGATTTAGGCGACGTTGATGTGGTTATTGGTAATCATGATGAGACTTGGCGTAGAATTGAATTAACAGTGCAGGAATCTCTTAAAATGGTTAGGGAATTGCTTATAATTGGTGGTGACAGTACAGTATCGTACGCATCATTCAGGGGATTAAGGGGTTCACTTAACGGTGACTTAGCGTTCATACTTCTTGATGCTCATCCAGACGTTAGAATCATTAGTGAGGGCTTAACCAGTGGTCAAGTAATTAGGTGGATTAGGGGAATTGACCCTGAAGCATACGTATGCGTAATTGGTGTGAGGCCATTCTCAAATGCACCGTACCTATTAGATGAGGCTAGGAGACTTAACGTTAAAGTATATACCATGGATTACTTAGACTCCCACGGTATAGATAAAGTAATTAATGAAGTGTTGAGTGAGGTTGAGGGAAGAGTAACCTACCTAAGCGTTAACCTTGATGTTGTTGATCCAGCCTTTGCCCCTGGCGTTAATAGTCCATCACCCGGCGGATTCACTTCCAGGGAGGTGATTAGGTTAGTTTCCCTGCTAAGCCACTCATTGAAGCCAAGGATCTTTGACGTGGTTGAGGTTACCCCACCCTTTGATTTGAATGATGTAACAAGCATGCTGGCGGCGGTTATCCTAATTAACGCAGTGTGGGTTAATCAATGATACTATTACGATTAAAATACTGGTTGCTTTAAGGTGGTTCACGATTACGAGGCGTGTTAAGTATTGAATGGTGTCCTGTAGTTCCGCTTCCTTTCCTCATAATTCTGAAGATCCCTCTTAACCCTATCATACGTGAACATGCTTATTCTACCCTCCCTGTAAGCCTCCTCAATAACCCTCCTACTCTTCTCCTCAAGCCTATCAATAACCGGTATCCTAATGCCCCTCTCCCTAGCCACAGTTAGGGCCTTCGGATAACCCGCGTGGGCATGCCTAACAACGCCAGAACCTGGATCAACAGTGAAAACCCTTAATGCCTTCTCCTCAGCTAACTCAGTACCATCAACAACCATCCCAAAGCCCGCGTGGATCGCATAACCAACACCAACGCCTCCACCATGATGGAAGCAGGTCCATGTGGCGCCGGCCGCGGTGTTAAGTGCGTAATTAAGTATTGGCCAATCACCAATAGCGTCAGAGCCATCCAGCATGCCCTCAGTCTCCCTAAATGGTGAAGCCACGGAACCACTATCTAGGTGATCCCTACCAAACCATATTGGGCCATTTAACTCACCCTTCCTAACCAATTCACTAACGACCTTACCAAACAAGGCCCTCTCCCCATAGCCTAGGTAAACAACCCTAGCCGGTAGCCCCTGGAACTTAACGTATTGATGAGCTGCCTTAATCCACCTGGTAAGCCTCGTGTTTCTTTCAAACAACATTAACAATACATCATCAAGCTTGTAAATGTCGCCTGGATCACCAACAAGGCTAGTCCACCTGAATGGTCCACGCCCCTCCTCGAATAATGGCCTCATATACTCCATTTGACCAGGTATTTTGAATGCATCCTCAACACCAGCATCATAGGCCTGCTTCCTGAGGTTATTACCGTACTCAAAAGTCACAGCACCCCTCCTCTGTAATTCAAGCATTAATTGTACGTGCTTCTTCATGGTTTCCTTCGACATGAGCATGTACTTTTCAGGGTTACTCCTCCTCAATTGCTCAGCCTGCTCAATGCTTAATCCCTGTGGGACGTAGGATAATGGATCATGTGCAGGCGTTTGATCAGTGAGTATATCAGGTGTTATATTATCCTTAATAAGCCTATCAAGCAAGTCAACCGCATTAGCTAAGACACCTATACTGATAGCTTGCCTCCTTTCCTTTGCATCAAGGGCCATGTCCACTGCTTTATCAAGGCTATCGGTCCAAGTATCTAGGTAACCTGTATCAATCATCCTCCTTATCATTCTGGCATCCACATCGGCAATCAAGGCCACGCCACCAAGCATCTTAATGGCAAGTGGCTGGGCACCACCCATGTTGCCTAGACCAGCGCTAACCACAAGCCTACCCTCAAGGGAGCCACCGTAATGCCTATCGGCAGCCGCGCCAATTGTCTCATACGTGCCTTGAAGAATCCCCTGTGTGCCGATGTAAGCCCAGCAGCCGGCTGTCATTTGATGGAAGCTTATGAGCCCCTTAGCCTCAAGGTCCCAGAATACCCTCCAGTCAGCCCACTTTGGAACAAGCATGGCATTACTCATAATGACCCTGGGAGCCTGCTTACCAAGTCTCCAAATTGCCACCGGCTGCCCGCTCTGTATTTCTAAGGTATCTTCACTATCCATTATTAATAATGCGTCAACAATAGCCTCAAAATCATCCCAGGACCTAGCAGCCTTACCAGTGCCACCGTAGACGATTAGGTTCTTAGGGTCCTTAGCAACCATGGGGTCTAAAACGTGAAACAGCATCCTAAGGGGACCCTCCAATTGCCAATCCCTACTATGCACATGGAGTTCAAGTCCCTTAATAGCCTTAACAGTTCTTGTTTCAGGATCATAGTAGCCTGCTGAGATTAACTCCTCAATAGGCCTGCCCCTATACCTCTGAGGTACAGACATATTAATATTTCATCTAATCTAAACTTAAAAACATTACCATATAGAGTAAAACTTTAAAACAATACATGTCACACCCCGCAGTGGGGGCAAGTAATATTACGGAGCAGGGTGTGTTTAATTGGCGTAATGTAATTGGTTCAATGCTTGGCTGGGGGTTAGATGCTTATGATTTCGTAGCCTATAGTTTCGTAGCACCCATTATTAAGGGCTTATTCTTCGGCCAGTTAGGTAACCTGGGGTCAATGTTAGCCACATTAGCCGTCTTCAGCATCTCCCTAGTAGTTAGGCCACTTGGTGGTGTATTCTTCGGTAACATATCGGATAAGATAGGTAGGCGTTACGTGCTGTACATTACGATGCTTGGCGCTGGCTTATCAAGCTTCCTAATGGGCTTCCTACCAACCTACGCCCAGGCAGGATTAGCCGCAATAATACTACTACTCATCCTAAGGTTTGCGGTTGGCTTCTTCCTGGGAGGTGAATACTCTTCCAGTGGCATAATGAGCGTGGAAAGCGTGACTAAGTGGAGGGGGTTGGCTAGTGGTATTATGCAGGCCGGGTTCGATATAGGTATATTTGGGGTTACCTTCACGTACACTATTGTTGCAACATACCTACCCCAGAGCGCAATGGCCACAATAGGTTGGAGGATAGTCTTCTGGAGTGGTATAGTGACAACCATAGTGGCCTTCATCTTTAGGAGGAGGTTCCTAACGGAATCACCTGAATGGGAGAAGACCGAGAAGGTTGAGAGCCCGTACAAGTCATTATTTAGGAACTACTGGTTACCAATGTTAACAATACTCTTAGCAACAATGGGTTTCCTGTACGAGTACTACGTTATGCTTGAGTTATCACCATTCATTCTTCAAAATGTCTTGAACTACCCAGACAAATTAGCTGGCTTAATCTTAACAGTTCTTTCTGCGAGTGATGCAGTGGGCAGTGTGTTTGGTGGCGTACTCGTTGATTGGTTAAGGAGCTCCAAGAACGCTCTCCTAGTTGCCTCAATATCAATACTAGTGTTGATTTACCCAACCATGTATGGTGTATTAATAGTCGGTAACGGTTGGCTAGTGCTCCTATGGGACTTCCTAGCAGTACTGCCTGTCGGGGTTATGCAAGTTTACATTAGGGACCTATTACCTGCCAACGTAAGATCCACTGGTGCTGGTTTAGGGTATAATGGTGGAACCTGGTTGGCTGCCTGGGCCGCAATAATAGCCACATTAATGGCATCGGCATCAACTAAGCCTCAACCATGGTTACCCTCAATAACCATAAACACGCTAATAGGGGTTGTGCTGATGATAGCGAGTTTCGTATTAGCCACTAAGGTAACTAAATCATTAACCTCAAAGTAACCAACCCTACACCTCTTCAAATCAATTAATTGTTAATATAAGTTCCATTAGAATATTCATGAGGACTAAGCACTACTGACGGCTCCCCAGTCTTAGGGGGTTCCGCTTGTGGAGTGACTTAAACCTGCAGAGCCACATCCAATACCCTTAGCATAGGCTAAGAGCGAGGTGAGGTAATGAGGCAGGAAATCAGCATTGAAAAGGCAAGGTAACTTGCAAACAGTTTGTATGGTTAAAAATAACGAATGTTATTTAGGTAATGTAGCGATGTATCCTTCAATAGGTGTTGCTTGGTTTATTATTAATAATCTTAAATCTAGACCCGCATACTTAAAATGGCGTCGCAGGGGCTCCCTTAGGCATGAGGTTAATTAGGGATGCTTACTTAATACTTTCAGCTAAGGGGGTTAGAACCCTTGCCTCAGGTATGGTTAGTGTATTAACTCCAATTTACTTAGCTAAGTTAGGTTACCCTCCCCTCTACGTTGGTATGGGTGTGTTCCTAATGATAATGGGTAATGTTGTATCAAACATGTTGTTGACATGGTATGGTAACGTAATTGGGAAGAGGAGGCTATTAATAATGCTAAGTGTGCTAATGGTGATTTCAGGCTTTATCTTAATGATTACTGATTCAATCCCACTACTGGCGCTTGCCTTATTAGTGGGAAACATTAGTACAACTGGAACTGAGACAGGTCCCTTCCAATCCGTTGAGGTTGGTGTTGCACCTAGGTTAATTGGCGATAAGGTTAGTGAATTCCTAGGCCTATACAACCTAATTGGGTACTCTGCATCATCGCTAGGGGCCTTAATGACTTCCCTACCCTCCTATTTCAATGGCTCAATTCAAGTGATGAGGCTCATGTTCATTACTTATGCTGCAGCAGGCTTAATAATGCTGATTATTTACTTAAGGCTTAAGGCAATTGATGCTGATTATGGAGGAACCAGGAAGGTAAAGTTAAGTAAGGGTGCTGTTGATGATATTAGAAGGTTAACCATACTCTTCTCAGTGGATGCCTTCGGTGGGGGGTTAGTGTCGCAATCACTCCTATCCTACTGGTTTTACCTAAGATATGGAGTATCCTTGAGGGGACTGGGTGTAGTCTTCATGGTGGTGAACGTAATTACAGCATTATCACTTGTTTTAGCTCCATTATTAGCAAGGAGGATTGGTACCCTGAATACAATGGTCTTCACGCACCTGACTTCAAACATTTTCTTAATCCTAATACCAATCTCCAGTACATTCATAGGCAGCTTAGCTTTCCTCCTACTTAGGCAAAGTCTTTCTCAAATGGATGTTCCAACTAGGCAAACCCTAATGGCGCACATATTTAATAATGACCATGAGAGGATTACGGCTAATGCCATTACGAACACCGCTAGAAGCATTAGCTCCCTACCTGGCTCACCAATAGTTGGTTTAGCATTATCCATGGGGTTATTTCAACTACCATTTATTTTAAGTGGAGTAATGAAAATAATGTATGATGCATCAATATTCATACTCTATAAGGATAGAGAGCATTAATAACATAATTGCCCAGCGAACTTAGATCATTCAAAGTAATTAATGGACGACGGTAATAGTACCATTACTGAGTGAAAAATGAGTACATTTATTTACTCAAGGCGAACCTAAGTTTATTAATTATACATTAAGCCATTTTAACGTAACTTTATTTAACGAATTTCATCGATGATAAGAGTTCAGGGAAGTGGTCTTAGTTTGTGGATACTAAATTTAACGTCATCAACCATGAAGTATAGGGTCTCTGTGATTGAATTACCTCATTATTAAGTAAATTTAATGCGCCTTTAATTTCATAAGTATGCCTAATACTTGTTTATACCTATAATGGTATGATCAGGCGCACATTACAACATCTAAGTATTAATGGTATAACAACCATATGTGTTGCCTTAATTCCCGCAGTTGCAATTACCATAATTTTACAATACTAGGATGGAGGCATTAATGAGCAATAGTAAACGTTGTCATCATTAATTACGTAGGGAACATCTGCAATACTATCATTATTGGTGTCGGTGCTGTTAATACCCCAGTAATTGCCTAGAAAGTTCACGTAAGTTTCACTAATATACGTGTACACAATCCTGGTTAGATAATACCATGTATTAATGGGATTCTCACTATTTAGGCATAATCAATTAACGCAGGTGGATTATTCACCATTAATGATATTGTTGAGGTAAGGGTATTATTGTATGAGTCGATTAATTCAATATTACATGCATATCCTGTATTCATGACCTTATTGTAAGCTACACTCATTAAGTGTGGGCTCGCCTATAGCAAGGTTGATCCATCTCGCTAAGGCATTAACCAATTAAAATACCTGAACCCGCAGGCTGGAAGAAGAAATAGAATGGTGCGGAGGTGGGATTTAAACACATGCAGGCATTGATAAATAGGAGACCTGTGGCAAACTATAGAGAGACTAGTTAAGGAGTCATAGTGTAGATAAGGCTTAGCCGCCCGCCTGGGAGTGGTTGCTACCCTTGGGTTCATTGTGGTGGCTATCTGGTTCCCTCATTACTCTTCTGGGGTGGTTCTCGGAAACCGGTGGTTACTGGTAACCTTGATTAAGGTGAGTGTTTGTAAAATTATATGAGGAACATGATGAGGTAATGAGAAAGCTTAAGCTAGATAAGCACACAGCCCCAGCATACCTAATAACACTAAAAGGAAATAAACATTAAAATACCTCCACAATCATAAAAAAGAATTAAGCCCAGGGTGCTAGTCTAGGATGCCGATTAAAGATTAATCCTCATCGATGGCAAATACCCTTAGTTTCCTGTCAACATATTTGCTTGAAGCATCAATAATCATGTAAACTGGACTGTTTGGTTTAATTGCAGGCAAGTACCAGTCAATAATCCAGCAACGTTAAATCATTCATTAATCCTCATATCAGACAATATTTTGAAGATATTATACTTAACAATGGATTATCCTTCAAGGCCTCGTTAATCAGCTCCCTCAAATCCCCTCTTCCTCTAAAAACCTTAAGCATCAAGGCTAGCTCAATCCCTAGGTCAACATGGATGCGTACTGTCTAGAATTCTTGTTATGGTGTAGGGTTTATATGTTTCTTGTGTTTTGTTTGGGTGTGGGTTGGCGTTTGGTGTTGGTTGTT
>NZ_JAGDXD010000025.1 GCF_023256255.1 Caldivirga sp.
CCTTTGTTGGCGATTCCTCGATTTATTTCGCCTTAAGAGGCGCTAAGAGGGTTATCGTAGTTGAGCCAGTGCCCATTAATTACGAGGAGATGATTAGGAATATTGAGCTTAACCCAGAGCTTAAGCCGAGGATATTACCCATCAACGCCGCCATTGCCGATAGGGATGATTATGTGAATATATCCTATGATGGCGAGTTTGATGGTGCAGCATCCATATATGAGGTGAAAAGGTTTAAGGCTAGGGTTAGGTCTATGAGGCTTGGGACGCTGATTAATGAGGTTTCAAGGCTTAGTGTTGATTTGAGCAGCTTCAGGGTCAAGGTTCTCAAGTTGGATTGTAAGGGTTGTGAGTGGGATGTGGTCAGTAACGAGACTGACGTGCTTAGGCTATTCGACATCATTAAGATTGAGTACGCGGGTTACCTGAGGAACTACACAGTCAATGATCTAATTAGCAAAATAGAGCCAATGGGGTACAGATGCCGAACATGGGCGCACAACGACATAGCCATAAGGATTGGACTCAACAAGCACGGAACAACAACATGCTTTAAAAGAGACTTTAACCACATGGTGTAGTTTATGTGTAATGTTGCTGTCATAGAGTTTTTCATGGAGAACGTGGATTGTAAGGAGTTTGAGGGTAGGCGTGTCCTTGAGGTTGGTAGTAGGTATGTGAATGGTAGTGTTAGGCCTTTGATAGAGAGGTTTTGTAAGCCCAGGGAGTACATTGGTATTGATATTGAGCCTGGTAAGTACGTCGATATTGTCCTACCGGCTGAGAGATTAGTTGATTACTTCGGTCCTGAGTCCTTCGATGTTGTTATTTCCACCGAGGTCCTTGAGCATGTCCGTGACTGGAGGCTTGTCATTAATAACATGAAGGCTGTGCTTAAGAAGGGTGGCTTCATTTACATTACTACTCGTTCCTTCGGTTTTGGGTATCATGCTTATCCGCATGATTACTGGCGTTACGAGCCTAGCGATATGGTTAGGATTTTTAAAGATTTTGAGATCTTAAAATTGACTAGAGATCATGAAGCACCTGGAGTCTTTTTAAAGGCAAGGAAACCCATGAATTATAAACCAATAGACTTGGGTGAAGTATCTCTATACTCAATAATCCTAGGTAAGAGAACCAAGGAGATTGTTGACCTAAATAAAGCACCTGTTGTTAGGCGATTATGGCTGAGGTTCTGCGAATCAAGAATCAAATGGCTACTACCAGGCACGCTTCTCGGCTTAGTAACCAGACGTTACTGCATATAAGCCTAAGTCTCCTTACCATTACTAGTCTTTAACTGTGTCTTTAGGATTTGGTTGAATGATTCAGCATCTTCCCTGACTAACCCCTTAAGCTCTTCAGGCTTCTCAACTGTAATTACCTCATTTTCCCATAGTGCTTTAATTACGTTTACTGCTACATGCCTTACCGCTGGGCTTGCTTCTTCGCTGCTCTTCGTTATCCACGTTACTAATGTTCGCCAAGTGGGTGGATTTATCTCACTACCCTTACGGTATTTTATGTAGTAGTCCAGCTCCTTAATGTAGTTGTCAATGGGTTCACCCTCCCTATCAGGGTACTTCCCTAGGCTCATCCTTAACCACTCCTCAGCCTTCCCCCTAGCCACTAGCCCCATGTTGATTACTTGGCCTAGCGTGGTCCAGATTAAGGCATGCCTAGCATCTGGCAGGAGAATACCATTATCAACAATGTATTTCACCCAGCCATAGCCCAGTAGCTCCCTAGGCCCACAAACCCTGCCTATTATCGGGTTGCTTAAGCAAATCCTACTGCTTTCCCTTTCACTGCACTTGAATACTGCCCATAGTACCGATACGTCAATGCCACTATCCCTCATTTTAGCCAACTCAATGCAAGCATCAGTCCTATTTCCCTGGGGCTTAACCTGCGGTGTTGTCTTCTTCTCCTCATTAAACATTAATGCCAGTGCCTTAGCAATATTTATTGGCAGCATGTGCCTATTGAAGTCAATATCCATTGTGCTGTTTAGGAATTCAGCAACCTTACCACACCTCAGGTTGACTGTGTAGGGTAGCCTAAACGTGTGGCTTGGGGTTAAGGTTTGTGAATCAGGCTTAATGCCTAATTCCCCAAATTTAAGCACGTTAGCTAACCCAATGGCTACTGCCGGCAAGTAATTGGCTTCAATGAAGTCACTTAGGAAGTAGACTATGTGAATACCCTTACAGCCTGAGTGTAGTATGAGGGGTTCAACATTAAGCACATTTACTGAAGCCTTAACCACCCTGTCGGCAGTCTCCTTAACTCTATCCAAGCCGCCTTCACCTAAGTCAACGTCTATTATGACCCTATCAGCCACAGTGAACCTAGTCTCCTTAGGCATCCTGCACCCTCCATGGAGTTGATTAATGAATGATGCGGATACAGCCATGTTAACCCTACCATTTAAGTAATCTATTAGGCTTATCCACGGTGATTCAACACCATCCTTAAGCAGCTCAATCACATTAGGCTTAATTGCACAGTAGCCAATCACTCCACCAAACCTGGCTAAACGCCTAGGTAACTTAACTGGCTCACCACCATATGTTTGAAGCCTCCTAGCCACTATCGTTAAGTCATCACTCATGTGCCTACTATTCCAGTCAATAATCCTATCCGCATGCGGCCCCAGGAGCCACTTAACCCAAACATCCCTATGGCTAATTCTTTTAACCATCATGCCTCATGCACCTGATGCCAGCCACCCTACAGAACTCATCCAGTGGAAACCATTGGTAGCCAGTATTGAACCTAACAATGTACAAGTCACCCCTAGTCCTAGTTAAGGCAACGTAGAGTGGCCTAACGTCACCATGAACAGCGTCGAAGGCGATCTTCCTTCTTGTGGTTGCATTAATTATGAAGACTGCATCAGCCTCAAGACCCTTCATGGTGTAGGGTGTATCAATTGTTATTTGGCCAATGCCTATCGATTTCGACTTAAATTCACCCAATATCTGCTTAACCCTCTCCCTAACCTCAGTCTGCGTTTGAACCAGTAACGAATCCTTAACCCTCCTACTCAACGCTTCAACCAAGTCCACAGCTAACTTAATTAATTGATCACCGTACTCGTTTACAAGATCCCCAAGAGGAACTGTACCCTCAACCAGTGCTTGTGCCGCTTCAATAACCCTCCTAACGCTTGTTGGTAGGTCCTTAAGGAAGTTGACCCTGTAGCCTGTGTGGGTCATTACTGAAAGGGCTATGCTGACCACAACCTCATTTGATGGGGCAATTATGAAGACCCTCTTACCCTCATCAGCAAGCCTCCTAACAAGCTCTAACATTTCGCCAGGATTAATCACTGCAATATTGCCCTTGATCGGCGTCCCACACCAAGCCTTAGGAACCCTCACGCCCCTACTCCATCTAATTAATGCCCTTTGAGCAACCTGCGCAATGTTGTCTGGAACCCTGTGTGACCTCTTTAGGTGAATTACCTTACCATCAATCTCCTTATTTTTAACCATATTAATCAGCCTTAATGCGACCTCACCACACATAGCGTAATGTAACCTTCTATATACGCATTGGTCATCATCGAAGGCTATTATGAGCACGTCAACATGCTTAAATAGCCTAGCTACGGAGGCTAGCATGACTGGCGAATAGTCCTGGAATTCATCAATGAATAATGCCTCATAACCGTTAAAGAAGCCTTCACCCTCACCATCAGCCACCTTAGCCCTAGCGAAGGTGAAGTCTAAGGCGTTTATAGATTGGCCATTGTAAATGAGGTCATACCTACATATTGGTGGTTGAACACCAAGCATTGCTGAATATAGGCACAATGCCAAAGCCGCATCATTCAACTTCAAGCCGACTAAATGACTAACTAACCACCTAGCACCTTCAATGCCAGCCTTATTGACTGAAACATCCAAATAATGAAATAGTAAATTACCAGGCGCCTCGCTGTATGGGTCAAGGCTATAGGGTATGCCGAATACATGCGATGCAAAGCTCCTTATTCTCTCAACCGCGTACTCAACATTCCTCGTTTCAACCCATTCAAGGTTTTTCAAACTTCCCCTTGGGTAGGCTCTTAGTAGCGAATCAATACCCAATGCCTTGGTTATTAGTGAGTCAAGCGTATATGACTCAAGCCCCCTACTATTATTTTCCTCGGCAACACTTCTATTAAATGCAATAGCCACGCCTTTACCACGTCTCGCTGCCTCATTAATGCCCCTCTCAGTTTTACCAACGCCTGGTGCTCCAATTATCAGGATATTGTAGGCATTACGGGCGAGGTTTAAGAATGAGTTCACATACTGTGTATTGGTTTGAATAACGTCAAATGTAAGCCGCTCAAGGAGAGTCATTGATCCACTTATTGAGGCAGGATGAACCGCCTTAGGCACAGTCATCACCCGGCCCCAGCCGGCTCATTCCAGTGTATTGATGCGTGTATTGGTGTGTATTGATACACAGAGCCACTGAAACACCCCCCTCCGCATCAATACACTCACTCATAGTCCTCACCCCCCTCCTGTTTCATGACTGGTGCTGAGCTAAAGAGCTCCTTAATGAACTGCTCATTAGACGTGGTTTTAAGCTCCCTACAGTACTGCGCCACATCATCACCCAGGAATTCCTCCAGCCTCTTCCTGTTGAATACGTAATAATGTACCTGAATACCATTAACCCTACTATGCAGTCTCTTTTTAATTACACCAAGTTCCTTAAGCCTCCTAGTAACTATGCCCTTCTGACCGGGGTTTAATCCGGGTACTTTGAGCCTAGAATACATAGATAATGGTATTCTAAGCTCCCCACGGCTCAGGATAGCCACATCCCTAGGGTCAATTGATGCAGGTACCGAATCACTATGCTCAACGTAAGTGCAGTGTTCCCTGAGGAATTCAATAAACCCCTCCTTAACGACTTCATCAAGCGGATTCTCGGCTAGAACCTCAGCATGCTGCCTCACCAGGATTAGTAGGTTTCTGACGACATCACTGGATGTGCGGAATCCAAGGGGCCTTATCATCCTATTAATCCTTTCGGTTAACCTCCGCAATGCATTTGCGTTATTATCATCCAGGGCTTCACCAATAACCTTAACACCTATGTCCATTGGTACAACAGCCTTACCCACCCTTAGCCTTACCAAGTACGCCTTGGATTCGATATTATAAATAGGCTTCAATTCATTAATACTGTGAACAACGTCATCAATCCTCAACTCCCTTGGAGCGCATTCACTAATCCTCTTAACGATACTGTCCGCAATCTTAATCAGCCTAGGATCATTAACCCCCTTATTAATCCCCTCACTAAACTTAATTAGGTACTCCTGGATGTTTAAATTCAATGAACTTACCACCTCATATAACATCCGAAGAAGCTCATTCAACTCACCACTCCCATTAAAAAGCCTATTGAAGACTGCTGCAATTTCACCAAGCTCCCCCGCACTTAAATTACTACTAATAGCCTCATCCAGGATTATAGCCTTAACCTCATCATGCGCGCATTGGCTAAGTGCAATATGGGATCCAGCATTAATAGACGTTACACTACCTCCACTACTCATTACCACCACCCCTCATGACTCCCTGTGAGTTACTGGTTGACCAGCTAATTAGCCGGCTGGTGTCCTGCTGACCACTAGTCTGATTGCTTAGTCGATCAGACTCAGCTAAGTAGCGCTTAAGGGCATCGTTAACAATCTCACTCATGTCTTTATTCTCCCTAATAGCCCTAAGCCTCAGGGCTATGTAGATGTCCGGATCCAGGTAAATGCACGTTAACCTAAAGCCCCGGCCCCTATACGACCCACTCATAGTCAACCACCCTACCGTTAATCCACCTAATTAGCCAACCACACAACCTTCCAGCCATGGTTAATGAATTAGGAAGACCACTAATTAGCCCTCTGAATAGTGGCAATGCCCAGTGCCCTGCTAAGTAGTAATCTATGAAGTAAACTAAGTTAAGAAGTGAAGCTAAGCAACCTATACCCTCCTCCCATTCCCTTAACTTCTCCACTTCTGTTCCTGGCCTCATACCTGTTCATTGCTGCCTCACCACCCTTCCCCCTCCCATTGGGAGGGTTACTTTCACTATGCATTAATGCTATTGTGTGCTTCCCCAGCACTAGGTAGCTTGTGCTTTTTGGCTTTGTTTTGCTCGGCTTCAGTGCGCTTCTCTGAGTTTTTCTTAAAAAAATTTTAGAGTAATAACTAAAACTTTTACTAAACTAGCGCTTCAATGAAGAACCACGGGTCTACAGGGCTTATTATTCCCTAGCCTCCATGCAAGGTTTAAGGTGTGACATTAAGCTCCTGATCTTGTATTTATTAGTGAAATTAGCAGTGAATACCGCCCTTCAGGGTGTGGGTAAACTTTAGTGTACTCTACAATTCTACGTTGGTGGGAAACTTAGGCTCATTGATGGACCCCGCAGCGAGGATATGGAGACTGTGGCTGATGCCATCAAGGCCTTGGCCGACTACGTGAGGTTTAGTTCACTGGGTTTAGCCCTACTTACCTTCGAGTTCTTCCTTAAGCGCCCTTAGAGTATTCTCTAGCTCATCACTCCACTTTATTCTTGGCTTCAACTCCTCAATTCTCCTCGCCAGCT
>NZ_JAGDXD010000026.1 GCF_023256255.1 Caldivirga sp.
TAATGGGCTGAAGACCCAGCCCGTGGTCTACCGCTGGACGAGCAGAGCGGGGTGGACCCGCAATGAAGCAATGAGGATGAAGGCGGTAAACCACAAACCAATAAACCACCCCCCGAGGAAACCCCCACCCTCCAGGACAGGGAGGAGGTCAGACGTAACAACAGTATGCTTACTAATTAACAATGGTTCAACCATGTTAATATTAACTACACTCATCCTTCTTCGAATTTACTACGAATACTTTACTTAAAGTAAAGTAATCAACCTTGCGTTTAATGTCATAGTAAGGTTTATTAGTTTCTTTAATCATTTTGCTAACGGGATGAGCCTTAGCCCTGAGGAGAAGAGGAGGTTTTTGAAAGCTTTAGATGAGGATGAGGAGTTTAGGTTGGCTGTGGTTGGTTTACTTAGTATTACTGATGTTAAGTCTTCTCTTGATAAGCTTATTGAAGTTACCAGTAGGTTAGTTGCAATTACTGAGGGTATTGTTAATGGTTTAGGTGATTTAACAAAGGACGTTAAGGAATTGAAGGAAATCAATCAAAGATATGAAGAGGAATTAAAGGCATTAAGGGAAGAAAACAATAAGATTTGGCTTGAGATTAAGGCACTGCGTGAGGGTCAGGAGAAGCTATGGCAGGAGGTTAAGGCGCTGAGGGAGAATCAGGAAAAGCTCTGGGAAGCCGTAAAGCATCTACAGGAAGGACAAAACAAACTATGGAAAGAAAATAATAAAATATGGAAGGAGATAAGGAGAATGAGGAGAGATATTGATGATATTAAGAGGACTCTAGATAACTTAACCTCATCAATTGAAGAGGAGGCTAATGATGTAGTGACGCATCTGCTTAAGGATAAGGGTATTGAATTAAAGACTGATAGGATTACCCTTAACTCTAGATTTGAGTTTGATGTTTACGGTACTAATGGTCAAGTAACAATTATTGGTGAAGCAAAGACTAAGATTGGGCCTAGGTTAATTGCTAAGATAGATGAAAGGGTGAATAAGGCAATCAACATGTTTCCAGGCAAATTCCCAGGTAGGGTAGTTAAGTTGGTTTACTGCCTAAGGGCAATGCCTGGTGCTATAGAGGAGGCTGAGAGGAGAGGCATTTGGTTAATTGAAAGCATGAAAGAGAGAACCAGACTCCCCCTTGGATCCTAAGGGGATTATTACTTAGTTTAGTTACTTAATGCTAATTATTGGGTAAGCATGGTATTGGTTTAATAAAATTTATTAACTAAACTCCTGAACTTAATGGGTATTAGTATGGGAGATAAGGGATCATTATTGAGGAGAATTGTGCTCGATGTGGATGCACCCAGTGAACTTGAGATAATTAAGTTGGCAAATGAGTTAGGCAGGATAACTGGTGTCGATGCAGTCTACATTAAGGTTGAGGAAACTGACGTAGGCGTCCTAGGTCTTAAAGTAATCATGGAGGGCTCGCTGGATTTTAATGATGTTAAGAGGGTAATTGAAATTAATGGTGCAGTCATAAGGAGCATTGATGAGGTTTCAGTGGGGGAATATATACTCAAGGGTTAGTGCGCAATGAGACTTAACGTGTACATGGTTCTTGGGGTACTGGATGGTTACTACACTGCAATGATTCTCCAAGATTTAACTAGGGGTGATTTACTTATCCTACTTACCGTAACGGCATTAACCAATGCGGTAACAGGCTTGCTGTCAAGCTATGTTATGAACACGTCGTATTTAAGGAATATTGAGAAGAGGTTGCTAGTCAGGAGGGGTTACTTAATGGGTTCAGCATTACATAAGAGCCTGGTCCTAAACTCAATCCTAGATACACTCTACTGGGTTACGGCATCGTTAGCTGGTTCCCTAACGTCACTTGCTATTAAGTACGCCTGCATCATGCTAACTGGACCATTTTCAGTATTACTTTACCTACCGCCACCTTTATTATTCATGTATGCCTTATCTAGGATTGTTGACTCAAGGTATGCACCGTTAGCTGTATTAACCGTGGTATTAACATTAATGGTTTACTACGTATCAGTAGGCATCACGTAGTCGCATGGGATTAAGCATTAATAGGGGAGTTAGGGAACTGGGCTATGAGAGTTATAGTACTTGGTGATGAGGATACTGTTAACGCGTTTAGATTAATTGGATTCGAGGGCTACGTGGTGGACTCTAGGTCACTTGTACCTAGAATTAAGGAATTATTAGGCATGGATGATGTTGCAGCAATCCTTGTTACGAGTAGTGTAAGTAGTGAAGCTGGTCAAGAATTCATTAATCTTAGGACAAGGATTAGGAAACCCCTTATACTTGAAGTACCCGCCTTAAGTAACACTGAACATAGGGAAGTTAACTACATGGCTATACTCAGGTCCGTGCTTGGTGTTTAAGACCTTTAATAACACGGTAAGTAAACGCTCATTACTCCTCTAAAGACTACCATTGAGTTAGCATCACCACTCAGAATCCTCCATTAAGCTGGACGTAGTTAATAGTACATTTAGGCTCACTACGTATCAACTAGGGTGGGGGGAAAGGGATTTCAAAACCTCAGTGGGGTTGTAAAGGTGTAGTGGAGTTTTACAAAAATCTAATAATCATGTCCATAGATATGCCTGCATATGCTTAAAAACCTAGTAACCCCTTACCACTGTTGAGTATGTCCGAGCAGTTGATTAGATTAATAAATAGCGTGATGGATAAGGTTAAGGCAGACTCCGAGGAGTGGATTAGTAACCTTAGTTTAAAATATGAGGCTGAGTTAATGAGCGTCATTGAGGATGAGATTAGGAAGCATAGTAATGAACTTGAGGAGGTGGATAGACAAACAATGTTGAATAGGGAGTATAAACTTTACGATGCTTCAATGAGCGTTAAGGCGGAGTACCTAGCCCTAATTGATGAGTTAACCCGCGACGTAATTAGTAAGGTTAAGGAGCGTATAAACAATGAGAGGGATAGTGAAGCGTACAGTAAATTAATTACGACACTCCTTAATCAGGCTGTTGAGGTGACTCAATCCAGGGAATTAGTGGTAACTTGTTCACCAAGGGACAAGCAGCTAATTTCATCATTAGCGGCTAAGATGGGGATTAGCGTGGAGTTTAAGAATGGGGATGAGGGGATGTTGGGTTTAATAGCCTCCACTAAGGATGGATCGGTAACATATGAGGCAACCATTGATGATGTGTTAAACCGCATGATAGACTCCATAAGGAGTATAATTAAAGATGTGGCTAATGAGGTGGTTAAGCAATGATGAGCAGTCAAGGCACTGGCAGGATACTTGTAGTTAATGGTCCAGTAATAAAGGCCGAATTACCTGGAGCTAAGCTTTATGAATTAGTATTCGTAGGTGAATTGGGGTTATTTGGGGAGGTGGTTAGGGTTCAGGGTGATGACGCGTTCATACAGGTCTATGAGGATACTACTGGGATAAAGCCAGGTGAACCGGTGGTTAGGACTGGTGAAATGCTTAGTGCCTGGCTTGGACCTGGAATAATAGGCCAGGTTTACGATGGTGTTCAAAGGCCTCTAAAGGTTATTTTTGATCAAACAAATAAACCATTCATAGCAAGGGGGATTAACTACGATAAGGCGCCGCCACTTGACTTTAACAGGAAGTGGAGGTGGATACCTAGGGTTAAGGTTGGTGATAAGGTTAATGTGGGGGAAGTCCTCGGCATAGTACCTGAAACCCAGTTAATAGAGCATAGGATACTGTACCCACCCTTATATAAGCCCGGTGTTGTTAAGTACATTGCCCCTGAGGGTGACTATACGCTTAATGATGATGTTGCTGAGGTGGAGACTAACGATGGCTTAATTAAGGTTAAGATGTGGCATAAGTGGCCTGTTAGGAGACCAAGGCCCTTCCAGGAAAAGCTGCCTCCAAGTGACCCATTGATAACTGGAATAAGGGTTATTGATACAGTGTTCCCAATAGCCAAGGGTGGTGCAGCCTCAATACCAGGTCCATTTGGTTCAGGTAAGACTGTGACAATTAGGTCACTCATGCTTTACGCAATGACACAGTACAGTGTCCCAGTCCTATGTGGTGAGAGAGGTAATGAGGCTGCTGATGCATTGCAGGGATTACTTAAGTTATCTGACCCAGCCACTGGGCGTCCATTACTTGAGAGGGAAACCATAATAGTTAATACGTCTAACATGCCTGTTGCCGCTAGGGAGGCAAGCATATACATGGGTGCTACGATAGCCGAGTACTTCAGGGACCAGGGCTACGATGTACTCTTAATGGCGGATTCCACAAGCCGTTGGGCTGAGGCAATGCGTGAGGTAGCATTGAGGATTGGTGAGATGCCGAGTGAAGAGGGTTTCCCAGCCTACTTACCCACTAGGCTTGCTGAGTTCTATGAGAGGGCTGGTAAGGTTAAGCTACTTAACGGTGGCTTAGGTTCATTAACCATAGCAGCCTCAGTGAGCCCACCAGGCGGTGACTTCACTGAACCGGTGACTAGCCACACGTTAAGGTTCATTGGAGCCTTCTGGCCCCTTGACGCTAGGCTAGCCTACTCTAGGCATTACCCAGCCATTAATTGGCTTCAAGGCTTCAGTAGGTATGTGGACTCAGTGGCTTCTTGGTACGGTAAGGCGGTGGGTGAGGATTGGGTTGAGTTAAGGAGGATTGCAATAGAAGTATTGACTAGGGAGGCTGAGTTGGCTGAGATAGTTAGGATACTTGGAAGTGAGGCTTTGAGTGAGCAGGAGAAGCATGTGCTTAACGTTGCATCAATGATACGTGAAGGCTTCCTTAAACAGGACGCATTTAACCCAGTGGATACGCCATCAGCGCCGGAAAAACAGTATTGGCTACTTAGATTAATGATAACCTACTATAGGGTTGGCTCAGAGGCAATTAACTCTGGCGTGCCGGCTAATGCTATTAGGGAATTGGACTCAGTGAGGAGGCTTATTAGGCTTAAGATGGAGGTTAAGAGCAGTGACTACAAGGTCCTGGCCGATTACGAAAAGAAACTGGTTGACGATATAAGGGGGCTCGTAGCCAAGTTCAGTAAGTAACACTAATGTAATGAGATTATTGAGTACGGTTAAAATTCTCACATTCGTAATTTATCGCAGTGGTAGTATAATTTCGTTAAACCTCAGTCTGGGGCATGGCCTACTCACCGCATCATTATCAGGAGTGTTCATCACTTAGGCTAATTTAGGTAATTCTTAATAAAGTTTAACCTAGTGATGAATCAATGCTAGGCTATGCAACAGATAAGTTAACGCCAGTCTCATACAGTAGGCTGTTTAAGTACCAGGTTAGGGTGTCTCAGGCAATATTAATAGTCTCACTGATTCTTCTAACCATTGGACCAGCCCTATCAGTAAACCTCACTGAGATTCACGGTAGAGTAATGGTTAGTGGCCTAGTCTTATTTTACTTAAGCGTAATGTATAGTCAACACCCTGGGTTCACTAGGCTAATGCCATCACGCTCAGTTTCATTAATTATGGGGATCCTAGCCGTATCCTGGTCCTTGACCTATGTACTTAATCAATGGGTTTGGAGAATACTACTGGTGGCTTGGGTTGTATTATATGTTTTAATATTCATTGAGAGGGGGATTGGTAAAATACCATTGTTTTACCCAAACATATTCACAGTGATTGGCTTGATATCCTCCTTAACAGTCATAGTGACGAATAATCCCCTATCCCTCATAGGGTTCCCCCTATCATCATTAACTAGCCTGATGAGGAGGGTTGAGGATAGGCGTAGGCCAAGTTACCTAGATGCAGCCTTCTTCACAATGCCGGTTTTAATGTACTTCATTAACCACCCCTACTCGGTTACACTGCTTATACTCTTTGAGTTACTGGCGCTTGGAATACCATTATCACTACCTAAGCGGGTTGGTCTTGCTGTGGCGTACCCAGTGGGGGCGGTACTAGGTAGGTTTGGGCTAGCAGTATCATTGGCGGTCTCAGTATACGCTTCATCACTTAGCGCACTGCACATGGTGTTATTGGGTTACGTTGCAGTAATGATGTCTTCATTATGCATCCCCATGCTTATACCTGGTTACCTCTGGCTGTGGCCTAGGGGGTATGGCCCTGAGATACCAATATTGATTGAGGGGGCGGCATTACTTAGGTTAGCTTACGCGTATGTTGATTCCTGGGTTATTTACGCATCATTAATACTCCTGTACGCTGCTTTTATTGATATATTAATTCACTACGCTGCAGGTAGGAGGATTAATGTTGAGATTTAGGGAAAGATTTAAATAGAATAAGGTAGAGTATTCTTAGTTTGGGTTCATTTTTAAACATAATGATTTATTCCTTTAGCATATAGTGTAGATAAACCAATAAGTATATATACCAGTACTGTTTTTAGTTTTTCGATGAGTATGGAGAGCCAGGTTGAGTCTGAGCCAATTGGGAGAGAATTAACGGAGAGGCAGCTTCAAATACTGCAGTTCCTACTGAAAAAAGCCCAACCACTAAGGGTGTACACTGTTTACGCAGATCAGGATCAGATAGCAAGGGAACTAGGCATGACTAGGCAAGCCTTATCAGTGCACTTAAAGAAGCTTAAGGACTTTGGGTTAATAAGGACTGGTAGGGAGTTCGTTGATGTTACGGAGAAGGCACTGAGGGTTCTTAGGATGAGCGGCGCTGAGGCAATAGTCATGGCTAAGGTTGCCCCTAAGTATAGGCAGCAGGTTTACGAGAAGCTTAAGGAAATGCCAATAGAGAAGGCTTACAGGGTTTCAGGGGACTATGACTTAATAATAATAGCCAGGGAAATACACATTAATGATTTACTACGAATAATGAGCCAAATGGAGGGTATTGAGGACACTAGAACATTCATATCACTAGAGGTAATTAAGGAATAGTAAATTACCCCCACTAAGTTAAAAGATTAAAATCATGCTTTGATTCCAAAACACTGAAAATAAAGCTAACCTTTATTAAGTAGGTTCAACATTAAGGTAACGTGAAGTATAACTTAAATAAACCCAGTGATGTAAGGAAGTACCTTAAACACGTATTATCGGTAAGTTCACTAATAATACTTGGACCATTATTAATACTCCTTATTCTACCATTCTTCAAGCGGCTAATGATGGCTATGTACACGTCCACATTGCTCATATTCATACTGGGCTTCTACCTAATCGGCGCAAGCATGGTAATGAAGGCCTCAGAGAAAGGTAGAGTGAATAAAAGAAGGAGGAGGAATTTGTTTTAAGGCTAATGCTTTAATTACTTAAGGTATTTCCTAAGCCTATTTTCTGCTTCTCCCCAGTTGAGTACATTCCATACTGCATCCAGGTAGGCGTTCCTATTATTCTTGTACTGAAGGTAGTAGGCGTGCTCGAACTCATCCACTATTAGAAGAATAGGTAACTCCGCTATGTGTTGATTAAAATGATTCTCGAATGTTGTGAAAACAAGGTTACCTGTCTCAGTATCATAATACAATACTGCCCAACCACTGCCTGGTAATGACCTCATAACCTCATTAAAGAGGCTCCTGAACTTATCATAACTACCAAACTGCTTAACTATTAAGTCACCTAGGTAACCACCTGGTGTTCCACCACCCTTACCTGCTGGTGCCATACTATTCCAGTAAAGCGTGTGAAGCTTATGGCCATTTATGTTGAAAAACAGGTTTCTTAATAACCCCTGTATATCGTAGCTTGTTACCTCATTCCTAATTATCTTCTCCAACCTATCAACTGCTGCATTAGCACCATTAACGTACCCCTTATGGTGCCCATTATAGTGGACATCAATTACTTGACCGCTTATGTGTGGTTCAAGCGCATTCACATTATACGGTAGTGGCGGTAATTCATATCTCTTGAATAGAGTTTGCGTAGCCATACTGGCTAAGTGCTTAAGTCTTTATAAACAATACTCCACTGTTAATTTCAGTATTAAGGCTTAAACTTTAAGTTAATTATAATGGGGTTTAAATCCAAGCCTCCTAATAGGGTAGTGTGAACTGGAATAACCACTTATATTATCCGCTACCTAAAAATCGCTTGACTGGAGTTAATGGTATGGAAACCATTACGTTAATATATGATGATTCAACAATGAGCCTGGTCAAGGAGGTGTTAAGTAAGGGTATTACTAATGTTAAGTTGATTAAGGCTTATGGTGATGAATTACCTACACCAATATTAATAACAGGTAACGTAATGTTAACTGGACTGCAGGCTGTGCAGTATATTAAGGATATTGGGGTAATGAGACGTAGTTAAATTTATTGTACTACTGAGACTTGATTTAAGTTAGAGATGAATTACTACGTGAAACAATATTTGTTAAACACATGTCTAAATGCTTAATTTAACACTAATATTTATAAATTAGTGAACGTAAGGTTAACTATGGCGTTTGAGGTTTTCCTTCTCATCCAGACCAGGGTTGGGAAAGTGTTTGAAGTATCGGAGAAGATAAAGTCAATTAACTGGATTAAGGTAGCTTATTCAGTTACTGGTCCATACGATATCATTGCCCTAGCAGAGGTTGATAGGGTTGATGACCTTGAGAACTTAATAAAAATGATTCATTCAATCGATGGTGTTGAAAGAACATTAACAGCCATGGTCATTAGGAAACATTAACCTAAAACTATAATAATAAGTTATAAATACTACTAAGGATTTATTATAAAATGCACTAGAGCATTCAACACATGTTTGCGTAAAATTTTTTAAACAGCTCCACAGTAATTACTTGGTGAGAAGCGATGGCGGTAGTTAACTTAAGGAGTTACTTGTATTCACCCTGCCTAATTCTGTACCCTAGGCTATGCCTTGGGTATAGGGTTTCTAACTTAACACTGCTCAATACTAAGATCAAGTCGGTTAACATAGCTAGATTAGCAGTGTAAATTATTTGAAGATAATATTTTTGAGTCTTAAGTAAAAATCATTAATTGTCTAAATTATGCAATTTTAAGAATAAGTAAATGATAGCTCTTAACTAAGTATAATACTTAGAATTTATTTTTAGTAATTTTCAAATTTTCACCAAATGCTGGAGCATTTAAAAACACATTTAAGTCGCTTGATAATGGTTATTGCATGTACCAGGGATTGCTATGACACATGCATATTTAATGAGAAGTATGAGCCATTGAAGGTATTTCCAATAAACGGATTCACATGCGCTAGAGGTAGGGCTGATTTAATTAGGAATGAGAGAAATAGAATCACGTCTGCATATGTTGATGGTAGGGAGACTGATGTTAATGATACGATTAAGTATGCGGCTAGGTTGTTAAAGGAGGAATTGAAAAAGAACCCAGCCAAGGTACTACGCACTGACTATGACGGTAATCAAGGCTTATTAACTTGGCATTACCCAGACAGGTTCTTCAATGTAATCAATGCTTCACAGACTGATAGGTCCATATGTTCCTCTGAGGGGCATTCAGCAATTAGTGCTCATTATGGTACTAGCATGGGTGCATTACCTGAGGAATTTCCTAAGTATAATGCAGCAGTATTTTGGGCTTTTCCAGCCAGCATCTCAGCTCCTCACATATGGGTATTATTCGTCAGGAAGTTTAAGGTTTCTATTGACGTAAGGCTCAGTGACGCAGCTAAGAAGTCTGACAAAGCCATTATCATTAGGCCAGGTACTGATGTGTTCCTAGCCCTTGGCGTCATTAAAGTGATTATCGAAGATGGATTAATTGAGGGTAAGGTTAAGCACCTGGAGGAGTTGGCTAAGTATGTTAGTAATTTTTCACTTGAGTACTTATCTAAGGTCAGTGGTGTTTCCATCAATGATATTAGGTGGCTCGCGGAGTTTTACCATGAACGTAAGCCCCTAACCCTAATCGGGTTTGCCCTCGGCAGATCTCTTAATGGCGGTGATGCAATAGGCGTTATATCTATTATTCCAGCTCTCGTGGGTTTAAGGAGGGGTTACTACTATTCGAATTCATTAGGCTGGGGAATAGACTTCGATTACCTAAGGGGCCTCCACATGGCTAAGTCATCCAGGGTAATACCAATGGCTGAATTCGGTGAGTACATCGAACATGGTGAGATTAATGTGGTTTATGTATGGAATGAGAATCCTGTTCTCACATTACCTGGTGGCGATAGGCTTATTGAGGCCGTCAGGGAGGGTAGGGTTAGGCTTATTGTGCATGATCCATACTGGTCAGAGACAGCTAAATTAGCCGATGTAGTTATTCCTGCGCAAACGTTCTTGGAGAAGTACGATGTCGTATATAGTTATTGGCATGATTACTTGGTTTATAATGAACCAATAAGACCCGCCATAGGCATTACTGAGGTTGAGCTAGTAAGATCATTGGCCAAGGAGTTAGGCATTAATCATCCGTTACTCCTCGAGGATCCCTGGAATGCTGTTGATAAGGCAATTAGACCTACTGGCGTTACAATCAGTGAGCTTAGGGAGAGGAAGATAATTAAGATGAGGCCTAGGTACCTACCTGCTGATGAACCTGATGCCTTACCTCTCCCAAATCCAGTGGAGCCAGAACCGTTAAATAGGGATGAAGTCTACTTGGTCTTTGCCTCGCATCCATTATATACGAATACGCAGTTCCGGGAAGTTTACGGTACCCTAGAGCCTATTATCCATACGCACGATTATGAGGGTGTAGTTATCTTGGAGAGCAAGTATGGTAAGGTTAAGGTTAAGGCTGTTAAGGATCCTAATGTACCACCTGGAGTGGGGTTTATTTATAAGAGCAGTCTCATTGACCTTGATGGTAAACCAATAAATAGCATCATTGAGCCCATTAAGGGTAAATACGCAGGTACACCTAAACTCAATGGAATTAAGGTTAGAATCATTAAGACCTAGCCATTATGACTAATTTAGATTATCAATATGCCATGAGTGTGCAGTAACCTAGTTGATTAATGCAATATACTCATCGCATCTACGTATCTTAATAATACTGCATATTGCATAATGCTTATTAAGTAAAGTTAGGATAAATGATTAATGAATAGGGGTAGAAGGCTTTTCCTTAAATTAATTGCATCGCTAACAATAGCCGGATTCGGATACTATGTAGTGAGCAGGGTTATCCCAGGAGCATTAATGAGACCTTATGAAGGTTCTAAATTCATTAAAGTGAATTCCTTTAATCTCTTAGATAACTTAAGTAGCTTTAGTATTTCAGCTAATGGTGGTGTTGTGCTTAATGAAAGGAAATTCGTGTTTCAATTACTACCTGGCTCCAGCGGTGACTACGCCTTACTTGTTGATGACGGTAACGTATATTTACTTTTACCACTGGAATATGGGCAAGTAGGTCCAAATCCAGTAATAAGGCCAAACGTTGATTTAAGTAACATCACAGGGTCATCAACTGTCGGGGACTTTACAGCATTTGGTGGTGGTGTCGTATGTTATGGTAAACCACCAATACCTCCTCCTTGGTCACCATGCGCATGCCCATGCTCTACGTACATTGGCTTATATAATAGAGTTAATGGGGATTTAGGCATATATGGTGTTCCAGGAGGGAGTTGTGATAACGGTAATTTCACATTTGCCGTCAATGGAGTTAGTAATGATATTTTAATATTTGGTGGCGGTAATTATCCAGCCCAATCATGTGAATGCGGTCAATGGTGTGTTACCCATAGGAGTGGGGTAACTTCAATTATTAACAATAGTAATGGCTTAACTTTTGCTGGCTTCATAAACATTGATGTGGTGGATGATCATGGTTTTAAACTATGGAGATACAGAATGCCTGGGATTAGAAGTGGATCAAACATTATTATGCTGGCCCAGCAGGCTAACACAAGCAACCTACTTGTAGAATACGTCGACTTAAGTGAACTGTACAGTAGTATGAGTAATAATCCTAGTGCATTATGTAGTGGTGAACCCTACGTGACTCCTCACTATTACGGTATGGTAGGTAATGATTTCTCACCTGATGCAATACCATCAATATGGATTAGTAATGGTATTCACGTTACCTACCATACCATTGATGGCTACGTTAAGGTATCTGGACTTAATGAAAGCATAAAGTTGGTAAGTGTACCCACTACTCCGTTCATAAAGTTTATTAACGATACGATTTACGTAGCCTACAATTATAATAATGTATTCACAGTTACTGCATTTAACCCATATAATGGTAACAAACTTGGCGAGGCGTCGGTTAATGGTATTGGATTTATTGACCAAAACGGTTATGCGGTAGTCTTTAGTAGTCTAAACATAGGTAGCCTAATACACATATTTAGAGTTACTTCTTGATTCACGGTTTTATCCAGTGGAATATCCCCCATTTCGAGTATTTAAGGCAATTACTTTTCATAACCCATGCCTCAGTACTTACCTTACGTAAAGCGGAAGAACGTCAGTTAAGCTTAAGGCTTCCTTACTTCTCCCTGTTTTGCCCATACTTTGTGAGTATGTAATTGTACGCTGAGTATGCCGCTAATGCACCCTGGGCTGCCGCCGTTATGATTTGCCTAAAGCCCCTTGGCGTTAGGGATACGCAATCCCCTGCGGCGTAAATGCCTTTAACGCTAGTCTCCATCATGTTATTAACATTTATGTAACCATTCTTATCTAAGTCAAGTCCAATAGCCTTAAAGAACTCCACAGGTGGTTCCGCACCTATTTCAATGAAAATCCCATCAATGGGTAATTCCATTGATTCACCTGAGTCCACTCTTTGTATTATAGCTGACTTAAGAACCTTATCACCCTTAAGCTCCTTAACCACAGTGTTCCAAAGTATGGTGATCTTACTGTTTTTAAGTAGTAAATCCTGGTATATGGGCTGGGCCCTAAGGCTATTCCTCCTATGTATTAGGTAAACCTTAGTGGCGTACTCGGTTAGTAATAATGCTGATGAAGCTGCTGAGTCACCTCCCCCAACAACGGCAACAACCTTATTCTTAAATAATGGGGCATCACAGGGAGCACAGTAGCTTACCCCCTTACCATTGTACTTATCCTCACCTGGCACATTCAACTTCCTCCTCTTCTCACCCACTGCAATTATCACAGTCCTGGATATGAATTCATCACCTGATACAGTAGTTACCTTGAATAAGTCACCATTAGCAGTAACCTTCTCCACTGAGTCAATTAACACTGGTACATTATAGTACCTTACGTGTTCCTCAAACTTATTAACTAGGTCGGGTCCAGTTATCCTAACGTAGCCTAAGTAATCCTCAACCCAACCAGCCTTACCAACCTGCCCACCCACCTCTTCCGTTATTATAACCGCACTTAAACCGAACCTGGCTGCGTATATTGCCGCATTAAGGCCAGCTGGCCCACCACCTATTATCACTACGTCAAGTACCTTACCCTTAAGCTTCTCCGCAACCTCACCAGATAATTCTAGTCCAGTTGTGTTTAACATTGTTGAAGTTAGTAAACCTCCCGATGACATGACCACTCCAAGTAATGCGCAATTTATAAACCATTCCTCACGTGTAGCCTTACGCTAACGCCTTCATGTCTCCCATCAGTGCAGTAATTTAATGGTGAAGCGTCCTCATTCAGTACCAATTATTCTATTTATTATGACCCTCCTCACGAAGTCCTCCCTCTCCATTTCATCAAGGGCAAGCCTTATGAAGGTCACTGAGTCCCTTATCCTAGGTAGTATAACGTTATCTATTGCGTTTATCATTCTTTGATACTCCCTAACCCTGTATAGGAGCGTGTAGAATATGTTCTCCAGGTTAACGTACTCCATGAGCATAGGCAGTATTGACACTAGGCTGGTTAATGATGCGTCTAGTTCAGTGGGTACACTATACATGCTGTATGTTGGTCCACCAAAACCCTTAACGTTAAGTATGCCGAACTTTAACCCACCTATGACCCTATCCTCAACATAACCATCAACCCTAACCTTAGTTGACGATGCCATTGCACTTAATGCAACCGCACCAACCCTATTCTTAGCTATTTGGTAAAGTTCAGCAACCTTATTAATTTCCCCATACGAAGTCTTCCTCCTCTCCTCTAATGTCGGTACAAGTGCCCTCAGTCTCTGTAACGTGGCATTCCTAGCATCCTCCACAGTCTTCCTAATCCTCCTATACAATGTCTCCTGAGTCCTCAGTCTAATCAGCATTAGCCTGGATGGCGTCGGCCTTTGAAGAGCCGAAATCGACATAACTACCCACTAATACTTAACTTGAAGCGTATTAAAGCTTTAATCCACGTTGCGTTGGGACTTAGTTAAGTTATCGTAGAGCTTAATTAATGCCTGCGTCCCCTCCTCCCCAAGTCCAAGAGCCACTAGGGCATTGTATAATTGAAGAAGCATACTGACGCCTGGCATAGGTACATTTAACCTGGTGGCTAAGTCAACCACATACTTTAAATCCTTCCTCAGGTGGGAGGCCTTAAAGCCTGGTTTAAAGTCCCCTGAAAGGACCCTGGGCATTAATTGCCTTATAACCTCTGAATTACCCATACCACTCATTAAGACCTGTTGAACCTTACTAATGTCAGCCCCAGCCCTCTTAGCTAACGTGAGGGCCTCAACCATAGCTAAGGTATTTAAACCAACAACAACCTGGTTGATAAGCTTCAGGAGTTGGCCGGATCCCACGTCTCCTGCATGTATTATAACCTTACCCATTGCCTCGAAAATAGGCTTAACCTTCTCGAATGCTTCACGATTCCCCCCAACCATTATGGTTAATGTCCCTTCCCTAGCACCCTTATCCCCACCTGTAACTGGTGCATCTAGGAATTCAATACCTAACTCCATTAACCTCCTGTGGAATTCCATTGAGTAGTCGGGTGAGTTAGTACTCATGTCAACAACAATAAGACCCTCATGCCTCCCCTCCACAACCCCATTCTTCCCAAATAATACCTGTTCCAGGTCCGGTGCATCAGTCACCATGCATATAACTACGCTAGACCTCTCCGCAACCTCCCTTGGTGATGATGCAACCGGAACATTAAGCCTAGCGAATGGTTCAGTCTTACTGCGGGTTCTATTATACACTATTAGTGGGAATCCAGCTCTATGAATGTTCATGGCCATTGGTGCACCCATGGTTCCCAAACCTATGAAGCCAACCCTAATACTCATATTATTAATGGGCATTACCGCGTTTTAAGCATTGCACTTAATAATTCATCTAAACCCAGATCCAATAATTAAGGTGAGGTAGTAATTGAAACTAACCTAAATGAAACTGCAGTTGGATGCTCAGTATTGAAAATAATGTAGAGGTTTTAATATACGCTTAAGGTTGAAGGAGAGTTAGGAGGATTGGCGAGCTGGTTTTCCTGTTATTCCGTATTTCTTCGCCCATTCTTCGAATACCTTCTGTTCTTCTGGGGTTAATTCCCTACTGAACCTGTACCAATTGTCCTTGGGTCTGGCTGTTTCAGGGGATTCTGGGGTTTTCCAAATGCAGTTAACTGGGCATACTGGTATGCAGGAGAAGTCATCAATACACCAATCCCAAATAAGCCTAGCCTTACCATTCTCATCAAGCTCCCAGGCATTAGTTGGGCAAACACTGACGCAGGCGCCGCAGCCTATGCATATGTCCTGATCATCAATAACCCTCACATATTTCCTCAAACCCTCCGGAGTCGTAGGTATCTCACTACGCCTAGACATAAAACCACCAGTGAGGCTAGTTCACTGAATTATTTAATTCTTTCCATAGAGACTGTTTACATTAATTTACAATTAAAGTCCACATACTGTTTAATGATTAAGTTAACTTCAGTATGATGCCAAGAACAATACCATCTAGGTAAGGTGCTTTAATTGTGATTAAAAACTAAGGTAAGTAAACTTTTAAAGTTAAGGTAGACGCAATGCCTACTATGGTCAATCTAGGGCCCATTATTAGATGGGGGATTAAGCATAGGTTAATGCTTTAAGGCACCTAATACCCTCCTTAACCTTAATGTTAATAATTGATACTGCTCCAGCATTATCAACAGCCTTCATCTGGGCGTGGGCGTCGGTTACATATAAGGATTACATGAGGAGGTTAAGTCCATTAACCGTCAACTTCCTTAGAATGCTGTATACAACCGCAGCATTAACAATTCCAGTAGTGTTAATTGGCTTGAATATAGGAGCCATATGGGGTTCACTAAGTGGCTTACTCTCCCTGGCTGTGGGTGACTCAATGTACCTAATGGCGATTAACTACTCAGGGGTCTCGGTGGCTGCACCAATATCATACTCCTACATACCCCTGTCAGTACTGATGGCTACCCTATTGGGCGAACCATTGACTATATTTAAGGTTACTTCAGGACTAATGATAATGCTTGGCGTATACCTATTATCCAGGGAGAGGACTAGGGTAACATTAAAGGGCGTTACCCTAGCCCTTGGTACTGCCGTAGCTTGGGCCGTTGGGCAAACTATGATAAAGGTAGCTGACGTTAATGGCCTAAACCCAGTATCTGTAGCCTTCGTAAGGGTTGCTACAGCAGGCCTAGTACTACTGATGGTGAACCATGTAATTCATAATGACTTAACCACCGCCATTAAGACAACATTATACACACGCCTACCTCTGGTTGCAATACTGGACTTGGGCATTGGAGTAGCATTATTCGCATACTCAGTGGACTTAATAGGCCTTGGCTTCACGGTCATAGTAACGGGATGCATGCCATTAGTAGCTCAATTAATGGCTAAGTTTATGAGCGGAGAGAAGCTCACTGCATCAAAGCTAATGGGTGCCGTAATCATAGTGTTAGCAATAGCAACCGCGTTCATACAATAGAATGATCTTAAACCTAGGGAGGCGAGCTCAAATGAAGTGAATAGTAATGGTAAGTATTATAGCGGCTTCAATAAGCTCGTAAATACCATAGTACATTAATGTTAACTTACTCGCATATATCCCTAAGTAACCCTTAAAGTAGGCGTATACACCAATTAAGTGAATAACCAGCATTAATACGATTAATGAAGTTAACCACGTTGGCAGAACACTTAACGCCAGTGAACTAACCAACACGTAGTATAGAACCTCAAACACTGAAACATAAACCCCCACCCCCCTAGGGATAATTAAGCCCCTAAACCCTAGGTATGAGCCAGCGGCATGAATAACCAGCATTACCACTGAACTAGGCAATATTATTAGGGATGCAGGTATACTCACTTGGGGACAACTCATTAAGCTAAATATGCCTTACCCATGATACCTGAAGCTTAATCCTTAAATGTAAGGTCACGTAACCCTTAAGGGCAACGAACCCTCCTACTCCATGAGTGACTTTAATGCACTCTAGGTAAGTTACCATGATGAGGTACATAAGCATAGGCTTGGATTAACCAATGACTACTGTGTAATGGAAGCCATTACCCTACCTATACTTCACTGCGCGATTCCGTAATACTCACCATTCCCCTTAACCTATTCACTAGGTTAAGAACTGCTTCCCTATGTAGTTCACTAAAATTAACTTATCACTAGTCTATTTATATAATTCCTCAAATATCATAATCCCTATGACTATAATACTCCCAACCCCTTGACTCAGCCATGGCATTAAGCAAAGCAGTCACCGCACCCCAGTACTGCTCACCAGCCTGAACTAAATCACCCTTACTGTAAAATTCCTCAGCGGACTTAAGGTAATGCTCATGAAGACTCAAGTAAAGCTTAACTCTATGAGGCGGATCAAGTCTCTCAGCAATTAAATCAATAATAAAAGCCTCAGCATCCTTACCACCAGCCAATTCCCTTAATAAATTAACCAATTGAGGCGAAAGTGTTAATGACATACCTAGTAAATAACTGTACACTTACTTAAAAGTGTTCCTTATATTTAATATCTTTCAATTCTTTTTTAGGTTCTGCTGTGGGTTTTTAAGTTTTGTTTTGTGGGTTTTGGTGGGTGCTTCTTCGAAACTGGGACTGGCTTAACGTTAACTACACTTACACTGTAACCCCACTCATAATCGGTATTACAACCATTAACCCAAGCCTACCAATACCCATAAAATGCGGTAACGCCACCTGCGGAGCCTACCTTGGCTTAAAAGCCTCAGGCACAGGCTACGGTTACGTTAACGCCTATGTTACCAGCCCCACTAGCGTGTGGCTTTGGGGCAGTGGCTTCAGTGTGAGTAGCGGGTTTATCGTGATTGGTAATAGGACTTACAGGGTCTGTAACTATACTGTGGGTGAATCCCACTTATTCAAGATTGTTAATATTCAAGGTGAATTAAGCCTACTAAGCCAGTTAAGCGTTCTCGGCGTGAAGATGATTCTGCCTAATGCCACGGGCATTGGTTATAGGCAATTATGGGTTAGTATTCAACCATGCGTCACAGTGAATGGGGTAATCAAGTGCTTTAACTGCCTGGTTAAGCTTTACGGTGTGCCTAGTAATGTTTGGCTTGGTTCAACGCCATTAGCCTACGGTAATTGGCTTAGCCTAATGATCCTTAATTATGATGCTTAACCCAACTAAGGCAATTAACCTAATCCTACTATTCACCCTCTTCACCAATCACCAGCATCATTGCTTGGATCAGCCTTGAAGACATTATTAATTACTTCACCGGATTATTTAAATAGAATTAAGTGGAGTAATGGTTAATGGAGGAGAAGTGGGTGGTGACCAGTGTAATAGTAGGAGTGGTGGTGGGGTTAATTGTAGGCTTAACAATACCAATACACACCACGACCACGGTAATAATAAGTAGTCTAGTTACCACAGTAACGGTAAACCACACCATAACTGCAACCACTGTGGTGAATCATACTGTAACAATTCAGGTAGTTACCACGGTTACTGTGGTTAATAACTCGGGTACTCAAGTTAGTCAGTTATTACCACCTAACGGCTACATTTACATTATTGGTGCCTACCCTAATGTCCCCATCATTGTGAAGGATGTTGCTTATGGTTTACCCATCAGTGGCCTGAGGGGTAATGAGAGTATTGGTTCATTGAATAATAGCATTATCACCACTATCCTCAGCTTCATTAGGAGTAATAGTAACTTAATAATAACTTACGGTAATCCTAAGGCTTCTGTTTGGCTTCTTGAGTTTCTTGATCCTGTTTGCCCTTATTGTTCAATATTTGATGTTTATAATTTTAGTCAGATAGCTCCATTGA